>CALCGJ010000001.1 GCA_937900965.1 uncultured Bacteroidota bacterium
TGATTTTTCCAGGAATTGATAAAATATCATTAAAGTAAAAACAGTGTTAGCTATTCTATTTGATACAATCCAGAGCTTCTCTTCTGATAGTTCTATTTAATCGTTCAACAAAAGCTTATATTGTTTCGCCATAAATCAACTGTGCTTTCATTACTATTCTTTGAGATGGTTTCCCCTCTATCATTCCTAGAAGAGTCTCCCTATAGCGCTGAGATAAATTGACCCCTTTGTGCTGAGATAAACTGATCCGTTGGTTCACAAAAAGAACTCTGGATTTATGAGTATTTCTTTTCAATTTCATAGACTTTTTTTGTTAGAAGGGATCAGGGAAATAATTATTATTATAGTGATACACTAATTTACGTATCTGTTCATACAAATCCTGAGGGGAAAAAGTATAGGGAGTTGGTTCTCCCCCATACTCGGTAAGGATGAGAGTCTCTAATTCACTCTGTATGGTCATTCTGGCTTGTTTCCGGAGATTTTGTATATATGCTCGTGTTGCAACCAAGGGTAATTCCTCCTTAAAAAGACCGGGGATAGAGATGATGCTGGTATGTGAGTAATATCTCTGTGTATGTATCCTTACTCTACTTTGTGTAGTCTAGGTCGTAAACTGATACAATTTTTCATATTGATAACGTGGCTGTTCTCTGTCAAACGATCGATCAAAGCTGCAGTGAGTTGAGTATTCTGTAAAAACGATGTCCACTGTTGAAAACCAAGATTAGAGGTAATTATGGTCGTTTTATGTTTGTGTCTCTGGTGCATCAGGGTAAAAAACAGACCTACCTGTACCGGCTCGATTTCAATGTAACCGACCTCATCTACGAGCAGGCAATCATAGGAGGCAAATAGTTTAATCACACTCGCTTCTGAATGGTCGGCTACCGAATTATAGAGTATCTCTATGAGATCGGGAAACAGAATGAACCGACCACTATACCCGTGGTTCACTGCCTGGGTAAGAAATGCTGTGGCAAGTCCTGTTTTTCCCACCCCAGTGGGTCCTATCCAGATGTGATTTTGTTTTTTCTCAATGTAGTCAAATGCATCATAGATGCTGAGCACCTTTTTTTTATTGAGATTTGGTTGTCGTGGGAAGGGATAGGTTTCTATCACATAGTTTTCCGGTATCTTTGCACGGGATATTCTCAGTCTTCTTGAGTTCTCTTTTCTGATTTTGTATTCTTCCTCAACGATATAATTCAGCAGTTGAACAGGGGAAAAATCTTCTTTCACCGCGAGCTCGATGTACGTGTCCCAATTGGCAAGCAATCCCCGGAAACGGATATATTTGAGCATTTCCCGTATGTGTTCATCCATCATTGTCCTCCGTTAGTTTGTCATATCTGGACAAATCCACCTCATCGGCAGTAGATCCTTCAAGATAGGATTCTCTGGTACGAAACTCCTGATCTGTTTCCACAAAGGGTACGGTATAATTCCCTTCATTCATCAGAAGTAGCGCAATCCGTTGGATTGTCTCTATGTCGGCAACACGATATTTCAGGGCTCTTTTGATGGTATTGATAAACAAGGGTGCGGTAATCTTTTGCTGCAAAGCATACAGGTGGCGAATAAACCGGTGCCGGGAAATTCCTTTCTCTTTGAGCACAAAATCCAGATATGCTGAGACTTCCTCTGCTACACTCCTGAGCTTTTTCTCCTCTTCATCAGTAGGTTTTTTCCGATACTTCGGCTGATGCTGCGGTGCAGGCTGTCCTTTGGGGCTGAAACGTTGGTTTTTCACTCCATCAGGTGGCAAGTCGTACTCGCCAAGCAGTTTCCGCTTATGATATATCTTGAGATAGTTACTGTACTCCAGCACGCTCACCTCAGCTCTATCGGTTCCCGGTACCCAGTAAAAATTACCGTCAAATGATGCATACCCATATTGGCCGGTGTCTCTTTTGTGTGCACGGTAGGGAGGCGAGACATACGGGGGAACTGTTTGGAGATACGATTGTTCATAGGCAAAAGCTTTCAGAGGAAGTAACCGGGTTTTACTCACCCGCCGAGCAGGCATCCTCACCGTTGCCCACTGAAGAGCCTGCTCGTTTAAATCTTCCATACTCTCAAAGCTGCGGCCGGGAAAAAAATTCGTCTCTACGGTGTAGAAACTCCGTTCATTTCCAGCTTTCCTGTTGGGATGTCTGATTTCATGGCACACAAACTCAAATCCATATCCCTTGGCAAACTCTTCCATCTCCGGCACGATGAGGGCGTTTTTCCCGCTCCCCCGTAATCTGGCGAGGTTGGTGTTGTCAATAATACACTGCTTGGCAGCATACCCCCAAAAGGTTAACGCTTCGTGAAAAAAACATTTCATTTTGAATCTATTGAACGATCGATAGAACTTGAGATAACGGATCTTCGAATACCGATAGTAGATAAGACTGGCTATAATCCGTACTTTTTTATCGCCAATGCTGCGTGTGTAAGTTGAACTGTCATGCTGCATCTCCACTCCAGGCTCATCGGGAACCTGATCACAGCGTGTCTCTTGGGACTGTCCTAAGCCAAGTTCACGTATCATAGCGCTCAGGGTGGAATACCCAATCTCTATCTCCTCTTCCTCACGCAGTTTCTCGTGTATCCGTTGAATTCTTCCCTCACATTGATCATACAGCTGTACCAGCAGTTCTGAATCAAGGCTGATCTTATCCTTCCTTGGCAGATCAGGAACGTTGCCTTTTAGGACAATTATGGCTCGTACTGTGTTCCGGCTTATTTTCAGCCGGCGAGAGATTTCCCGTATCCCCATACCGTCAGTGTACAGGGAGTATATGGCTTTACGTTTATCCGGATCGATCATGAAACGCTCCTATTGCCCGGGTAAAAGCGGGTAGTTGTCTGAGAATTCCTCCTAAGAGCAGATGAGCCTGGCTATAGAAAGAACTGGTTTTAAACCGGAGATCTCTGCTCTTGCAGGTAACTCTCTGCAGGTACCCTTGAGTTATTTCAAGATCCTTTAGCATGCTTCGTTCTAACTCACTGCAGGCGGTTGTATGAGCCGATGATTCTTTCAAACGGCTCAATCCCCATGAGATATTCCCGCTTCTGATCTGTTGGCGAAATTCCTCTGAGCCCTTGAAAAAACCGTTAGCAAGTACTTCAATGTTACGAATACTGAGATGTTTACCGGATACCAAGGTGACAAACTCATCCACCTCTTTTTTTGTGGCTCTGTTTATACGTATAAACTGCCTGAGGGTGTACATATAGGAATAGGTGGGGAATTGTCCGCCCAGTAGCTTTTTTCGCACACATTCGCTCATTTCCCCGATGATCCCGGCACGGACACTCACCCAGGATTTGCTTTTCTCCAGATTCCCGGCTATCTCCCCATTGCTCATCCCGTGCTCATGCATCAGTTCATCAATTAATGTTGCCTGCTCCAGGATAGAAAGACTTTTTGCATTTGAAATGCGCAGGAGGGAGATAATCCCGCCTGCCTCATCAGTACCGAGTAAGCGATACGGCACAATCCCGATACCCAGACGTTTTGCACAGCGATATCGTTTAAATCCGTCTAATAAGATTCGCGCCCCATGGGTATCCACTCCCTGCAAAGGATCCCTGATCCCCTGTTCTGCTATGGAGCCCATCAGGATCTTCTCATATCCACAAGATTTCATCCGACACTTTTCATAGCGGAGATCAAGACTTGAAAGTTCTATGTGCTCCATAATTCACGACCTGTATCTCTTTTCTCAGGTTCATACATGCCATTTCTTTCGGTATCTCGCGTTGCTATAGCTTCTGCGGGGAAATTGATTCACTATTACCCCCACAGAACCACAAAAATGACACCGGCAGGTTCTCATTGAGACGGTTTTCTCCCAAACAACCTGCCTTTTGTTACACAATTTGGTTACTCTCGCTATGGTAACAGAGCTTAAGGGGATAAGAGTACCGGTATCATCCATGGTTTTGTTGTTTTTTTTGGTTAACCCCATCCGACGACGCTTTTCAGCCGCACAATGGGATTTCTTCCCTTTTTCGGTTCGGCGGTAGCGCGCTTGAGTCTTTCGGTGAGCTTGATGTTTCGCAGTCCTACGGCACACTTGTCCGCAGTAGCTCTGTCCTCTCCAACAGCTTTGACATACATAAAATACCTTTCCGCACCAACGGCAGGTTACTTTTTGCAGCAGTACCCCGGTATTTTCTTCGATATGCTACACCTCCGGTCTTTCAAACAGCCGGAAGATGTAGTAACATAATATTGTTGTGGGGCTTCCGGTTGATTTCGGGAATCTCAGAAGAAGCTCGGAGTTGGTTGCTCCGGGCTTCTTTTTCTTATCTTTAGTCCAACTCTTCCAGTATACACCCTGTTACTTGATACCGTTCTTGGTAATAACAGCTTCTTCGTTTTCATTTACATCACTGTGTGTTTTAATGGGATCCTTGTAAAACTAGTGGGTTATTTTATTTCAGCAGGGGTGGGTCATTTTTACTAAGCGCTATAGATACTTTTAACTCAATACGAAACCTGCGCGGTATCGATTTCGGAGCAAGCGAAACGTCGTATGAT
>CALCGJ010000002.1 GCA_937900965.1 uncultured Bacteroidota bacterium
ACAGAAACCCAAAAATACAGAAATTTCACCATTTCACCACCTCCCTACCTCCCTACCTCCCTACCTCCCTACTTCACTACCGTGCTTGCCCAACTATTCGAGTAGGCGGTGAAAAATCCAATCCCGCCGTTGTTGATGTTACCCTGCACGTTGGCAGGAGGGCCGGTAAAAAATGGGATATTGAATCCCGAAATCTGGACCTGGGAGATAAAATCGTAATACTCCTTTGTAATTCCTGACATCTGGAGGGTAACTTTATCTCCTGGCTTGAACGCTTCCCATTTGTTCTCATTATTGATGTAGACAGCCGTTAGCCCTTTGATATAGCTGCCGTTGAAGTACTTGTCATCAGAGATATTAATCTTCCATATCGTGTCGGTCATCAGGGTGTCGTTTCGATAGTAATGGAACATATAATAGTTAACCTCATCACCGGGCTCCTGGGCGAAGACTTTGATTTCCCATATTCCTTCCGGGCCCCAATCGGGCTGGAACGATACCTGGACGGAGTCCAGCCTTGCTACTTGCATCATCCTGCAGGAGGATGAATAGTGGGTTTGATTGTCCACAGCCTGGTCAAGATCTATATTGAGGGAGTAGGTTTCTCCAATTCTGCCGGCAAAGGTGGAGTCGGTCTCATAAAGACCCGATTTGCCTGGTTCAGTTTCACGCAATGGGTAGGTGATCGAGCCGTCGGAGATGCTTACCTCAGCACTAACAACCCGTGGGGTTGGTTCATTGTAAAAATAGTCGGCTGACCTGGTCAGTGAAATACGGTAGCTGCCTGTATCGTTTGAGATTCCTCCATCAACAACAAGACGGGCATATGTTTCATCGAGTGTAAGATCAACCCTTTCGGTACATGAAGGAGCTGCCAGAATAAGGAGGATTATATATATAGTAAGTCGTTTCATTTGTCAGATAGCATTAAAAATGAAAATTAAAGGTGACGGATGGGACGATACCGAATAGATAAATCTTTTCAGCATAGGTAATATTCGCGTTCTCGTTATCCTGAACAAAATTGATCGACCATGTGTTGTGACGGTTATAAACATTGTAGGCCGAAGCATTGATATCCCACTTGAACCGTCTTCCCTCTTTTTCTTTCGAGTAAAAAGTCACAGACAAATCAAGGCGATGATAATCCTGGTACCTGTATGCATTACGGTTACTATATATCGGGATCACCTTGCCGCCGATTTCAGCCCGGCCGGTTGGGAACGTTACCGGGTTTCCCGTTGCATATACCCAGTCTGCTGAAACAGACCAACGGGGGTGAATCTGGTAGTTTGCAACAATGGCGATGTTGTGTGGCTTGTCATAAGGAGCAGGATAAGGATTGCCGTTATTGATCTCCGGGATCTTCCGCATACTTTTTGATAAGGTATAACTTACCCATCCTCCAAACTTCTTCTCCGTGATCCGAACCAGGAATTCAGCTCCGTAAGACCATCCTTTACCTTCCCTGATTTCGCCTTCAAGCTTCTCATTCAGTAGCAATTCTGCGAAATCCTTGAAGTCGATAACATGATTCATATGCTTGTAATAGACCTCCACGGAAGTCTCAATAGTATTTCTCCTGAAATTACGGAAGTAGCCAAGAGCACCCTGGTCGGCTATCTGCGGCTTCACATTCGGACTTGCCGGAAACCATATGTCCAGCGGTGTGCCAGCCGTTGAATTCTGTGCAAGTTGCAGATACTGGTTGGTACGGGAGTAACTGGCTTTGATAGAGGATATCTCATTGAAGGTATATAAAATTCCAATTCTGGGTTCTATCCCATAGTAGGTATTGTAAAATTTCCCGCTGGGATAGACAGTAGAGTCAATTGGATTGTAGAGGGAGTCGAAGTTGAAAATGGTTCCTGGTCCAATATTCTGGAACATCGAAAACCGTAAGCCGTATTTAAAGGTCCAGTGTTCACCAACTTTATGTTCATTGCTGATGTAGAGTCCTGTTTCTAGGGAAAAGTTCTCGGGCACCTTGACTTCTGTATAGACTGTTTCAGCTCCAATTCCTCTGGCAATCCCCGGACTGATCATATGATAGATTCCGGAAAAGCCAAACCGGAGGGTATTATTGGTATTGAGATAATAGCTAAGATCTCCTTTGATGCCCGCATCCCGCAGACTCGAATTCCATTCGAAAGATGAGCTTTGTCCTTCAGGCGTTCCCAGCATATACCGGTAATCGCTGTAAACGAATGTGAAGTTGGAAAATAGTCTCTTGTTGAACAGGTGGTTCCATCGGATAGTTCCGGTTCCGTTTCCCCAGCTCATTTTTGCAAAGTTGTTCTTAAATACATCACGGCCAAAGTATCCCGACAGAAACAGGTGGTTGTTATCATCAATTTTGTAATTCACTTTTGCATTCAGGTCATAGAAATAGAGTTTGTTATTCCTGAGTGCCTCTTCACTTGAGAGTGCAAGAAACAGGTCGGCATAAGTACGCCTTCCGGATACGATAAAAGAGATTCTGTCTTTCCAGATCGGCCCCTCAACTGTCAGGCGGGATGCAATAATACCGATGCCGCCATTAACCTCAAACCGTTTTGAATTTCCCTCTTTCATTCGCACATCCAGAACCGAGGAGAGCCGTCCGCCGTACATTGGCGGAATATCCCCTTTGTACAACTTCACATCCTTTATTGCATCGTTGTTGAATACCGAAAAGAAACCCATCAGGTGTGAGGCATTATAGACAGTAGATTCATCCAGCAGGATCAGGTTTTGATCCGGGGCGCCACCGCGTACACTGAACCCGCTTCCTCCTTCACTTACCGACTGAACTCCAGGGAGAAGCTGAATCGCCTTGATGATATCCACTTCACCCATGAGGGACGGGATGCTCTTGATTGTCTTGATATCCATTTTAAATGTGCTCATCTCCGGTCGCGATACATTCTTGTTTGCTAGTTCACTGGTGACTTCAACCTCCCGGAGAGTTTCAGAAGAGGGTGATAGTTCGATATGGATTGTGATATTTTGATCAAGCACAACCTCTTTTTTGATGGTCTCAAAACCGATAAAAGAGTACTGGAGAGTATAATTTCCAGGGGGAAGTGTTACTGAATAGTTTCCATAGAAATCAGAAACAGTTCCTGTATTCAGTTCCACAACGTATATAGTTGCGCCTGTAAGATCTTCACCGTTTGATATGTCCTGGATGGAGCCGCTGATGGTCCACTTCTTGGGAAGTTCAGAATTTGCCTGGATAAAAATTGTTGGAAGAAATGAGAGAACAAAAAGTAGAAAAGGGAAAAAGAATCTCATTAATAATCAATGTTTAGTAATGTCCTGAAACGAAAAATGAGAACCGATAGTATGTGGCTTGTTGATATCTGACAAAAGATATGGGAAACAGGGGTTAGGCCCGGATGATCTCAAATTCATCGTTGCTCTTCAACTTGATGATTGTGGAGGGCTTCGTCTTCCGGATCTCCTCGTGGCCAATTTTTACTACGTAATCTACCTGGCTGACAATCTCCTCTGATATTCTTTTGAAAATCAATGGGGCTGACTGGCCTGAAATATTTGCTGAAGTGGAGACAATAGGTTTGCCGAACATCCTGATCAACTTGTAGCAGAATTCGAAACGCGTCAGCCGGATAGCAATCGTTCCATCACTGGCAATAATATTTTTCGCGAGATTTTGGGCATTGGGATAAATGATTGTCAGGGGAGTATCAACGCTATCTAACAGATCAAGAGCGATTGCAGGGATGGAGCTAATGTATCCACTAAGCCTCTCCTTCCGGTCGAGGAGCACAATGAGACTTTTGCTCTCCATGCGCTTTTTGATCTTAAAGACCTTCTGTACAGCTTTTGCGTTTGTGGCATCACATCCAATTCCCCAGACCGTATCAGTAGGGTATAGGATGGTCCCACCCTTCCTGAGTACGTCAATACAGTTTCTTATCTCCCTTTTCAAGATTGGGTCCTGCATCTCTGTATTCAAATTATCTTACAAATGTATGGAAGATTGTGGATACATGCATAAGTAGTTGAGAATTTTCCCGGATTGTCAGAGGCGGGATCGCAGCAAACCTGTATCGATAGCTAACGCGCATTTGAAATGGTGTTCCGGACAACTCGCTCGTCCATGTAACCCACAGGGTCTGCAAGATAATTTTTCCTGAATCTCTACAGTTACCGAATCATCTGAGAGAGGCCCAAACCCGAAATCGGGTGTGGTTGAGCAATAAATCACAGTAACCGGTGCATTGACTGCTGAAGCCAGGTGCATCGGAGCAGAGTCGTTGGTGAAATTCATCCTGGCCCCTTTCATCA
>CALCGJ010000003.1 GCA_937900965.1 uncultured Bacteroidota bacterium
CTTGTAATTAAATTGAGTGATCCATGGTTCCTACAGGCAAAATTGACAAATAATTTCGAAAGTTCCAATGTTTTTCGGCATCACAGAGGGATTCAATCGATAATTTATTAACAATCGTTATGTTGAAAACAAACTGCCAACTGCCAACTGCCTACTGCCCACTAAAATGGGGTATCACTTCCTATGTAACTTACAATCCCTTTCAACTCCAGGATCTCCTCTATGTTTAGCATCGATTCCTTTGTAGGAGTATCCAGAACGTTGGAATAATACGGACGCCCGGTGAGTGCATATTTTTCGCGACCCAGGTGATGCAGGGGAAGCAGGTTGATCTCTTTCCGACCAGTGGAAGAGATAAAACTGGCTAACTGACTGAGGTGTTTAGCTTGGTCGTTATACCCCGGAACCACGGTCATTCGATAAACCATACGGCCCTGGAAATCATTGACCAGCCAGCGTGCATTAGCAAGAATTTGCCTGTTCGTATGACCTGTCCACTCCCTATGAAGATTCGGGTTCATCTGCTTGAGGTCGAAAAAGAGCCAATCGAGATAGGGCAGGGATGGCTCGATAAAAGATCTGGGAACCTCGCCGCAGGTCTCCACTGCTGTATGAACAAATGCATCGTGACAACGTTTCAGGATGGTTCTGGCGAATTCGGGTTGAAAAAAGGGTTCTCCGCCAGTGAGGGTGATCCCTCCCCGGCTTCCCCAGTATTGCCTGTCGCGTTGAATCAGGAGATAGAGGCTATCCACCGTCATGGAATACCCTCCTTGCTGCAGTGCACCGGTGCAGCATGCAGTGATGCAATCAAACGTATTGCAGGAAATACATTTCGTGCGGTCGATAACGAGATTTCCCGATTCCTCAGTGATGGCCTGATGAAGACATGCTTCAATGCATAACCTGTCAAGTGTACATTTCTGTTTATGGAAAAGTGGTTCGGAATATGAATTCCTGCCCTCGGGATTTGAACACCAGCGGCAGGAGAGGGGACACCCTTTAAAAAAAATCAGGGTTCGGCATCCGGGACCATTGTGAACGGAAAATCCCTGGATGTCAAAAAGTGTACCGGTTAGTTCTGCTGTACCCATTCAAAATCAGTGCACTTCGCAGCCACCATGTCGGGGTAAGCGAGGAAACTCCCCTTACATGTCCCGAGATGTTCTTTTTCCGCTGTGAAGTTTTTACAAAACTTACACTTCGATAGCTTCTCAGCATCTTTGCAAAAAGCGTCATCCGGGAATATCTTCTCCTTGCTTAGTTTACACAGCCCCCTTAAGACATCAACAGAGAGGTAAAATTTGCAGTCTCTGCAACAATATTCCCCATCCTTTTTATTCATAGCATTCATGTCATTCGTCATTCATGTTCATTCTTGTCATTATCCTAAATTTCCTCATACTCCGTCCGTGCAATTACCTCATCCTGAATCTGTTTCCCGAGTTCAACCCAGTATTGAGTAAACCCAGCTACCCGAACCATGAGCCCCCGGTATTTATCCGGCTCTTTCTGAGCCTCTTTCAACATCCTCGAGTCTACCACATTGAATTGTACATGAAATCCTCCCTTTCTCAGGTAAGCCCGGATAAGTTCCAGGAATTTTCGCGAACCTTCTCTCCCTTTTACAACCGAAGGATGGATCTTCATATTGAGCTGTGAATTCTGTGACTCAGAATGGTCCCAGCAGGTGGCTGAGTTGAAAAGGGCATATGGGTCCGTCGGCTGATGCCAATGTTACTGCACCCATTGGGGCATGAGTTGATACAGAGATCTGACAGGCATACAGTGGCTGGTCATAGATCGAGCGGTAGTTGTGGCACATATCACAAAACCAGTATTCCCACTCCCGGAAAATACTGTCTACATAAGGGTTATCATTTCCATACTTCGGCGACTCCATCGACATCTTATGGATCCGTTTCCAATTGTCGTACTCTTCATTTGGCTTCTGGTCAACCAGAGTAAAGGAACCGGTCTCTTTTGCAGTATGGTATCCTAAATTGGCGAGGATCGCTTTCCGGTGCTCTTCCAGCGTGTAGAGCCGTTCGTCGTAGACATTTGATTTCAAGGAGGCCAGTGAATTGATAAGGTTTGCAGTGCCTGTGGTCTCCACGTTGAATGTTGTATTATACCGGCTTCCCATCTGGCCGATATCTTTTCCCCTCTCCAGGCAGTCGGGCTTAAGCATTGAGTTGACAAGCGAAGGAGCAATTTTGCGCCAGGCATCATGCTGGATGTTGTTGATGAGGGTCAGGACGTGAACAGCCCGGCTGAAATAATCCTTAAAAACCTGCCAGAGCTCTTCATAACTCTCAAGCTTTAGGCCGTGCGACGGGAAGATGCGTTCGCCGGTTCGCATATCCATACCGTCAAAGAGTGCTACCTCCAGGATCTTTG
>CALCGJ010000004.1 GCA_937900965.1 uncultured Bacteroidota bacterium
TTAAAATCCACCGGATGATCCGGAGTATTGCAATGCAAAACACATTGTTCGCAAATCTGCAGCTCTCCCTGAAGGCGTTTCTTGACCATATCCTCGATCCGGTAGCGCAAGGGATCAATAGCTATCTTGCTAACCACCTCATCCGTGAAGGCGAACATCAGCAACATCCGGGCATTATCCTCTCCTATTCCACGCTGGCGCAAATAAAACATGGCAGTCTCATCCAGTTGTCCGGTAGTAGATCCGTGAGAACATTTGACGTCGTCGTTGTAAATCTCAAGAAATGGTTTGGAGTTGATCTTTGCAGTATCCGTCAATAACAGATTCCGGTTAGTCTGAAAAGCGTTTGTCCTCTGAGCATCACGCCGCACCAGAATGTGTCCGCTAAAGACCCCTGTGGCATGATCATCCAGGATTCCTTTAAAGAGTTCGTTACTCATGCAGTCGGGGGATGCATGGTCCACTGCTACGTTGTTATCAACATGCTGCTTGCTGTCCAGGAGATACAGGCCGTAAATATTGGCATTCCCATATGGGCCGTTGAACCTTACATAGGTATTGTTCCGAATAAGGGAGCCATTGAGAGAGAGGTAATGAGATTCCATTTTTGCCTCTCTCTCAAGGTGAAACCAGGTTGAGCTCACCAGCGTGGAGCTGTTATTCAGGTTCTGCAGTTTGTAATGATCGAGCAACGATCCTTCACCTACCACAATTTCTGTCACAATATTGGAAAAAGAGGGCTGATGATCATAGGAATCATCGCAATGGACTACTGTCAACTTTGCGCCCTTACCAAGGACGATAAGGTTCCTCGACTGGATGAAAATATTTTCCCGGTGCTGGATTACATTTACCAGCTGGACAGCCTTTTCGCTTCTAACCCCATCCGGAATGTAGATAAACGTACCATCAGTAGCAAATGCAGCGTTGAGAGCAGCAAAGCCATTAGCCTCCACATCTGTGTACTTTCCAAGGTGAGGTTCCACCAGTTGAGGATATTTTTTCATGGCTTCAGCCAGGCTTCCGATGATGATGCCATTGCCCAGCTCCATAAGGGGAACATCTTTTGATACATACCACCCATTCAGTTGTCCGATAACAGCTGTATCCATGTGTGGAATGTTGCAACGAAATACCTTCTGCTGGTCCTCATCTGCGGAAGGCTGCAAAGGGTAATCATATGTCAGTCTGAGGCTCGCGGCAAGGTCGGTATTCCGCCAATTTTCCAATTTTTTATCCGGGAAACCGAGTTTCTGAAAAGAGACTATCGCCTTCTCACGGTTGTCACGAAAAGCTGGAGTGTCGTTGGCAATGAGGTGCTCATGGTTCTCCTGGTAGAAATCCAGCAACCGCTCTCTTGTGATCGGATATAAAGCCGTTGTTTCCATTATAGCTGTTCTTTGATCCAGTCGTATCCCTTCTCTTCCAGTTCGATTGCCAGCTCTTTCCCCCCTGATTTAACAATCCTTCCTTCGTAGAGAACATGAACGAAATCGGGAACAATATAGTCAAGCAGCCGTTGGTAATGGGTGATTATGACAAATCCATTTTCCGGCGTGCGTAGCTTGTTAACACCATTGGCAACCACCCTGAGTGCATCAATATCCAGACCCGAATCGGTCTCATCAAGGATAGCCAGGGTAGGCTCAAGCATAGCCATCTGGAAGATCTCGTTGCGCTTTTTTTCTCCACCTGAGAAGCCTTCATTCACACTCCGGTTGGTGAGGTTAGAGGTGATCTCCACCAGCTTCTTCTTCTCCTCCATCATCTTCAGAAACTCTCCCGCAGGCAGGGGATCAAATCCGCGGTATTTGCGGATCTCATTCACAGCTGTGCGCATGAAGTTGGTAATACTCACACCCGGAATCTCAACCGGGTACTGAAAACCAAGGAAGATACCTTCCCTGGCCCGTTCTTCCACTGAGAGGGTCATCAGGTTTTTTGTATTGTATAAAATCTCGCCCTCTGTAACATCAAACACGTCGCGCCCGGCAATCACCGATGCCAGTGTTGATTTACCGGTCCCATTTGGTCCCATGATAGCATGTACTTCTCCTTTATTCACCTCCAGATTTATTCCTTTGAGGATCTCTTTTCCTTTGATGGAGGCGTGAAGGTTGGTTATTTTTAGTAGCATTGTTGGTCTTCTTACATGAGACGCAGCATGCTGCGTCTTTACTGGGTTATTGTTCATGAGACGGGGCATGCCCCGTCTTTACTTTATCCTACACTCCCCTCCAGGCTGATGGAGAGCAGTTTTTGTGCTTCTACGGCAAACTCCATGGGAAGTTGTTTCAGTACCTCTTTGGCGTATCCGTTTACTATGAGGCCAACGGCACTCTCCGTGTCGATACCTCGTTGCTGGCAGTAGAATAGCTGGTCTTCCGAAATCTTGGAAGTGGTGGCTTCATGCTCCACGATAGAAGATTTGTTTTCGGTTTGGATGTAAGGAAAGGTATGAGCCCCGCATTTGTCGCCCAGCAACAGTGAGTCGCACTGACTGTAATTTCTTGAGTTGATTGCATTTTTTGAGATACGGACCAGTCCACGGTAAGAGTTGTTACTTCTTCCGGCTGAAATTCCCTTGGACATGATGGTACTCTTCGTATTGCGGCCAAGGTGCAACATTTTGGTTCCGGTATCAGCTTGCTGGTAGTTGTTGGTAACGGCAACTGAGTAGAACTCCCCTACCGAGTTATCCCCCAGGAGGATACAGCTCGGGTACTTCCAGGTAATGGCAGAACCTGTCTCAACCTGTGTCCATGAGATCTTGGCATTGTTTCCTTTACAGATCCCTCGCTTTGTAACGAAGTTATAGATCCCTCCTTTGCCATGTTTATCTCCCGGGTACCAGTTCTGGACCGTCGAGTATTTTACAGAGGCATCCTTCATAGCTACGATCTCCACAACTGCAGCATGCAGTTGGTTTTCATCACGTTGCGGGGCCGTGCATCCCTCCATATAGCTAACATAGGCCTCCTCTTCGGCTACTATCAGGGTTCGCTCAAACTGACCTGTATTGGCCGCATTTATCCTGAAATAGGTAGAGAGTTCTACTGGACAGCGTACCCCTTTCGGTATAAAGCAAAACGAGCCATCACTGAAGACAGCTGAATTCAGAGCAGCGAAAAAATTATCGGTATAGGGAACCACTGATCCCATATATTTCTTTACCAGGTCGGGATGATTGTGAACGGCTTCGCTGAAGGAGCAAAAGATGATCCCATATTTTGAAAGTGTTTCTGAAAAAGTGGTCTTCACCGATACACTGTCTATCACAGCATCTACTGCAACACCAGACAGTTTTTTCTGCTCTTCCAAAGAGATTCCAAGTTTTTTAAAGGTTTCCAGCAGTTCCGGGTCAACTTCATCCAGGCTACTTAACTCCTTCTTTTTTACGGGAGCGGCATAGTAGATAATATCCTGAAAGTCAATAGGCGGGATCTCCAGGTGAGGCCATTTTGGCATCTTCATTGTCAGCCAGTGACGATAAGCCTTCAACCGGTACTCAAGCATGAATTCAGGCTCGTTTTTCCTGGCCGATATGTATCTGACGGTATCCTCATTTAATCCGATGGGGGCATATTCAGTTTCGATGTCGCTATGGAAACCGTATTTGTATTCACCCGTCGTGTAGGCGTCAAGTATATTGTTGGGTTCATTTCCCATCCGAGAGTAATTTAAGCAAATCCAGTGAATTTTCAGTGCAAATATACGGTTATTTAGGTATTGGGATACTTGTTTGTGCATATTATTTCCATCTGTGTAGGGGCGGGCGGGTTTGGAACCCGCCCCTATGCAGCCTGTGCGGGCGGGTTTGGAACCCGCCCTTACTAATATCGATTGTACGACCTGATCTCCCCCACAGGTTTCCGGATTTTCTTGCGTATATCGTCTGTTGAAGGATATCCGACTGAGATAATCAGCTCAGCGCGTTTTTTAGCCGGGATGCCCAGAAGCTCCTTCACCCTCTTTTCGTCAAACCAACCCATGATACAGGTTCCGAGTCCGTCGGAGGTAGCCTGCAGGCAGAAATGCTCAACGGCAATTCCAACATCCATTAACGGATACGGTTTATCTTTCAGCAAGGTTCCCAGTTTTGAAGTAAGATTGGCCGATTCTCTAACTATAACGACCAGGATCGGGGAGTCTTTGGTAAAATGGTTAAACCTGAGTAACCGGGAGTCGGCGGCAACAGCAATCTTACTTTTCAGTTCAGGTTCATCCACAACGATAAACTTCCAGGGCTGGGCATTGCATGCTGACGGAGCCAGGCGGACTGCTTCGATGCAGCGGTCGATCTTCTCCTTTTCTACCGGCCGGGCCGGGTCATAGGCACGGCAACTCTGGCGTTTGTTGACTAGTTCGAGGAAATTCATTTCTAAAATTCATTTTTTAGGATTGTTTTGACTACGCTTTTGAGATGAGGCAAATCATTTTTAATGGTTGTCCAAACTGCAAATGTGTTAATCTCAAAATATTCATGTGCGATAAAATTCCGGAAGGCCCGGACCTTATGCCAGGGATAATCATATTTTTTAAGTTTCTCGGATTCAACATGTTTTATTGCTTCTCCAATAACAGTAAATTGAAACAATACTGCATCTATCAACATTGGATCCATAGAAAACGAAGGTTCCTGGACCCCATCAGTGTAAGATTCAATCGAATCCACTGCATTCAGAATATGGTTCAGGCGCTCGAAGCTCTCTTCGTGATTATTTCTCATAGATAAGTTTCAGATCAGGTTTAACATGTTCGAGAATATATGGCTTAAAAGAGTCTATGAATCCCACATCAATTTTTCTACCAATAATCAGTTCCAGTTGATATTGAACTTCAGCAAGATCAAAATAGGTGAAATTAGTTATTGTTTTTATTGCAACATCAATATCGCTGTCAGGACCGTCATCACCACGGGAGAATGACCCATAAATCCATGCCTTTTCAATTGAAGGAAACTTTCTAATACCTTCTTTAATTCGAGAAAGCAATTGGTTGCGATCAACTTTTTTATACTCCTGATAGGCTACAATCTCTTCGGCCAGTTGCAGCGCCTTCAAGGCATTCTCCTCATCCTTTACCTCGTACACCAATTTATCAGAGAGCCATCTGACCAGCAAATCATCAAAATTCAGGTTAAAATACTCCGCAAAATTTGCCACCTGGCTCCTTGTAGCCACTCTTTTTCCCGTTTCAATCTTACTTAGAATGGCCTGATCCATTTCAAGGAATGCCGCAACAATTCGAAGCGGTAACTTCTTATCTGTTCTGTACCTTCTGACCTGTTCACCAAATGTTTCCATCTTTGACACAATCTGTTTTGACAAAATTAGTCAAATTTTCTATAAAGTACAAATTTTTCCGACCTTTGCCTGAAATAAATGGTACATGTACAAAAAGAAGAAAGTAAGGGCGGGTTCCAAACCCGCCCCTATAGACACCCATGCGGGTTCCAAACCCGCCCCTATAGACACCCATGCGGGTTCCAAACCCGCCCCTGATCAGAGGTTACTAACTTCGCTGGCCGAACTGGGGGAGTTTGGGTTAATTGACAGGTTAACCAAAGATTTCAGGACCGGTGATCCATCCACCGTTAAGGGTGTAGGCGATGATGCAGCGGTGATTGATTTTACGGTTGACATGGATAAAATATCCATCCGTAGAGACGGGGCATGCCCCGTCTCTACGGTATGCCTCATCTCGACCGACCTGCTGGTCGAAGGTATCCATTTCGACATGACCTATACCCCTCTCAGGCATCTGGGTTACAAGGCCGTGGTGGTTAATCTTTCAGATATTGCGGCCATGAACGGAACTCCCCGTCAGATCACAGTCTCTGTTTCCGTTTCCAGCCGCTTCTCTGCCGAAGCGTTGGAGGAGATCTACACTGGTATCAGGCTCGCCTGCGAGAAGTATCACATCGACCTGGTTGGAGGGGATACCTGTTCCAGTGTCACAGGATTGGTTATCTCGGTCACTGCGATTGGCAGTGCCCCAAAGAATGAGATCGTTTACCGTATTGGAGCCAAACCCGGCGACCTGCTCTGTGTAACGGGAGACCTCGGATCAGCATATATCGGTTTGTTATTGCTGGAAAGAGAGAAAAAGGTCTATGAGGCAAACCCAGGAATGCAACCTGAACTGACAGGCTTTGACTACCAGATTGGCCGGATGCTGAAACCGGAAGCCAGAACAGATATCAGATTACTTTTGGAGGGGACCGGTGTGAAGCCTACTTCCATGATTGATATCTCAGATGGTCTTGCCTCAGAAGTGCTGCATCTTTGCAAGCAATCAGATGTGGGATGCAAGATATATGAAGAGAAGATTCCAATGGATCCCCAGACTAAGGAGATTGCCATGGAATTTAATATAATACCCTCAGTAGCTATGCTCAGCGGTGGCGAAGACTATGAATTGTTGTTTACGATCCCGCAGGCAGACTATGAAAAAATTAAGGATGTTGCAGGAGTCACCATCATTGGTCACATGACAGACCGGGTAGAAGGGAAGAAAATGATTACACCTGATGGGAAAGAGGTGGAGATATCAGCGCAGGGGTGGAAAGCCTTTTAAATTACGAATTAATTTCACTTATCCCCATGACTTCATGACCTCATGGCCTCATGACCAAAAACTAGAATATGCCAACCCGAAAAACCGTTGACGACTGGAACAAACGCTATAGCGCTGAACCGTATGCTTATGGGAAAGAACCAAATGGATTCTTCAAAGAGTTTATTGACTCGCACGAAGCTGGAAAGCTACTGCTTCCGGCAGAGGGTGAAGGAAGAAATGCCTTGTACGCAGCTAAAAAGGGATGGGATGTCCTCGCATTCGACTTTAGTGAAGAAGGGAGGAAGAAGGCAATGAAAATTACCCGGGAAGCCGGAGTGAAAATCAGATATGATATTTCCGATCTATCTCAATTTCACTATACAGAAGGATCCTTTGATGCGGTGGGCCTCTTCTTCGTCCATATGCCATCACCGATGCGGGAAGCCGTGCATCAGGCTGTAGTCAATTGCCTGAAGCCAGGTGGTTATCTTGTCCTTGAGGCATTCAACAAACGACAGGTTAAGAAAGCCAACGGAGGGCCGAACGATACGACATACCTTTTCTCCATGGAAGATCTTCAGTCTGATTTCCTCGAAATGGAGATCCTGGTTCTGGAAGAGTTGGTCCAGGATTACGAAACCGGCATCTTTCATCGGGGAGAGTCGGAGACGATACGCCTGCTGGCGAGGAAGGCTATATAGAGCCGCCATGAATGGCGGCTGTACAGGGTATCCCGTTTCAATCCGGGGGAGCGCGATTAATCGCGCTTAAAGATAAGCAGATGGGCAATTGTAGAGCCGCAATTTATTGCGGCTGGTCAAATGAATATAAATCGTAAATCGTAAATTGCAGCGTGTCCTCCGCCAGGTCAAAATATTTCTCTCACCTCGACGGTATCGTCAAAACGTTGCCGCATAAACCTGGTGTATATCAGTTCCTGGATGATAAAAATAAAATCATCTATGTTGGGAAAGCCAAGGACCTGAGGAAACGGGTGAGTTCCTATTTTGCCAAAATCAATTCTGTCAGTGGGAAGGTACAAATGCTGGTGCGTAAGATTGCCGACATCAAATTCATCGTGGTCAGTACTGAGCAGGATGCCTTGTTGCTGGAAAATAATCTGATTAAAAAATACCGGCCCAGGTACAATGTTGCTCTAAAGGACGACAAGACATTCCCATGGATCTGTATCAAAAACGAACCTTTCCCACGTCTGTTTCCTACCCGGAATCTGGTCCGAGATGGTTCCCGGTATTTCGGTCCTTATGCCAACGTGCGGCTGATGCACACCCTGCTGGAACTGATCCGTCAGCTCTATCAGTTAAGGAACTGCAACCTGAAACTGACCGATAAAAACATCCGGGCAGGAAAATTCAAGGTGTGTCTCGAATATCACCTTGGCAATTGCAAAGGCCCCTGCGTAGGGCTGCAGGATGCCGGGGACTATAACAACGCTATACAGAGCATCCGGGATATTATCAAAGGGAATGTACATAGTGTTGCAAAGCAGTTAAAAGAGCTGATGATGAGTTATGCCGGGACGCAGGAATTTGAAAAAGCTCATCTGGTGAAGGAGAAATTCCTGGCCCTGGAAAAATACCAGAGCAAATCCACGGTGGTGAATCCCAATATAAATGATGTGGATGTCTTCTCAATCATTTCCGATGTAACCACTGCTTATGTCAACTTCATGAAGGTGATGAACGGGGCTATAATCCAGGTACATACTGTTGAGATCCAGAAAAAACTTGATGAACCTGATGAAGAGTTGCTTCCCATCGCTATAACTGAAATCAGGGAGCGGTTTGAAAGTATTTCGCCGGAGATCATCGTCCCGTTTGATCCGGGGTATGCGCTTGCACAAGTCATCTTCACAGTTCCGAAGATCGGTGACAAGAAGAAATTGCTTGAGTTATCGCAACGGAATGTCCGTTATTTTCAATTGGAGAAAGAGAAACAAAAGGAGCTGGTTGATCCGGAGCACAAGAGCCTGCGTATCATGGAGACTATGATGAAAGATTTGCGGATGACAGAACTTCCCCTACACATCGAATGCTTTGACAACTCCAACATACAGGGTGATTACCCCGTGGCTGCCATGGTCTGCTTCAAAAAGGCAAAACCGGATAAAAGCGAATACCGCCATTTCAATATTCAGACAGTAGCGGGATCCAACGATTATGCTTCGATGGAGGAGATCATTTACCGGCGTTATAAACGGCTTCAGGAGGAGAAGAAAGATCTCCCGCAGCTGATCATTGTTGACGGCGGAAAAGGACAACTCAATGCAGCCCTGGCCAGTCTGAAAAAATTAAATCTTTCAGGTAAGATGACGGTGATTGGCATTGCCAAAAAACTGGAGGAGATCTACTACCCCAATGATCCGCTTCCTATGTACCTCGACAAGAAATCCGAAAGCCTTCGGATCATCCAGCAGATGCGGGATGAAGCCCACCGGTTCGGGATCACCCATCACAGGAAACGCAGGGAAAAGGGAACAGTTAAATCTATCCTTACTGAGATCCCGGGAATCGGGTATTCAATCACGCAGCAGCTGCTCTGGAAATTCAAATCAGTCAAACGAATCCGTGAAGCCTCCCTCAAAGAGTTGCAGGCAGTTATCGGCAAAGCAAAAGGGATAACAGTATACGATTATTTCCAACGGACAAGTTGACGACCGGCCAGAGTATCAGGTAGGGGCGGGTTCCGAACCCGCCCCTACTTATCACCTTGCTACTATCCGTTATTCCTGGATGAGTTCCTTATATTGAGCCGGACTTAAAAGCTCGTCGAGTTCAGTTGAATCAGATACCTTGAGCCTGATAATCCAACCCTGATCATAAGGATCCTGGTTAATGATCTCTGGTTTGTTTGATAGCTCCTCATTGAATTCAAGCACCTCTCCGCCAATAGGCATAAACATGTCGGAGACAGTTTTAACCGCTTCGATGGTGCCGAAAACCGCTTCCTTGTCGAGGGTCTCTCCAACAGTTTCTACTTCAATAAACACGATATCACCCAGTTCATGCTGGGCATAGTCGGTAATCCCGATAAAGGCAAATTCTCCATCGAGCTTCAGCCATTCATGGTCTTTTGTGTACTTCAGGTTGTCAGGAACGTTCATGGGTTCTTAAGGTTAAATATTTTTATAAAAATAATCTATTTTTCATTATTGCGAAAGGGTGAACCTGAGAGCTAAACCACCCGTTGTATTGGAAGTCCTGTATTGGTTTGAAACATACGGAGTCATGATATCTTTATCGAAATAAAAGCGGATATTGAATGACGCACTCAGGTTGTAATCGGCTGAAAAGTTGATGGCAATTCGTTGCTGTCCACTCGACACCTGGTTGATTTCCTCATCAATGCGTCGGAGTACGGTTTTGTTTTTCCTGAGGGAGAAATCGAGTTTAAGGTTCAGGTCGCTGGTAGTTCGGGCTTTTCTTCCTCTTCCAAAGAGTCCGGAGAAGTTCAGTCGGATATTTTTGAACCGGTAGCCAATGCCAGCCACATACTCAGTATTCTTGATCTCAGTAAGCTGGTTATTAGCAAAACTGAAGCTTAGGTTCCTTGCTGTCCGGATTTCGAAAGTTGTTATAAGACTGTTTATCCATCCCATATCAATACGGATCAGGGGGCTGAACTGTTCCGTTATGGTGACAACGTTCAACTCTCGTGTTGGGATAAAATTGCCTGCTGCATTGAATGCGGTTGGGAATCCATCCTGCTCCTTGTACTGGATGTTAGAGACGTAGTTTCCTACCGAATATGTAGAGACATAGGAATGTGACAGGGTCAGGTTCCTGAGAAATCTTCGGAACAATTTCAGTTTGGATAATCCGTCATAGGTTATTCTCCAGTTCGGTAAGGGAATCTTTGGGAAAGCTGTCAGGCCTATCTTCGACGGATCCTGCCCCTTATATGCTGACAGGAAGGCTACAGCAAGTACCTCCTGATCATCAGGTCCGTAACCTACCGGGTATCCCAGCGAATCAACTCCCGTTGACCAGGGATTCTCCTGGGCAAACCGCTGTGCAATGATTAACCGGGATGACATCATTTTTTCAAACAGGACCGACATATTATTATCCCCTGCTTCATCTTTGGTGAAAGAGGTTCCTATGAGGATATACGACATCGTATAGCTTCCCCGGAATGACGGGGAGTAGGACTCAAAATTTCCGTTACGGTCAGCTTTGAAATACTCCTGTCGGTAGCTTCCCTGCTGTTTGGTTACTGTCACTTCAATCCGAAAATCCCGAAGAGGTTCAATACTGGCTGTAACGTTTAGGGCTTCGTTGAACTTCACGTTATATGCCGAGTTCAGGAGGGTATCCTTTGTCATCCAACCTCGTTCAACCGCTTTTAGCCGGATATCTTTCTGCTCTCCAAATACAAATCCCAGTCCGGGTGCATTCATTCCTAGATTGATCCCCATAAAGTCAGGCTCCGGTGTAAATCCGGGAAGCATAATCCCATGTCCCTGGGTGTATTGGAACTTCGCATTTCTAACGCCCATCAGAATTCTTAAGAATCCTTCAACCAGGAATTTTCCAACGTTGAATTTAGGCTTCTCCGGCAGCAGGCTGTCAGGAGCATTTGCCTGAGCCTTGAGATCTTTCCCTCCCCGTTGTCCCGGCATCCTTGAGAGTTGATCCCGTGATCTATTCTTCCCCTCGTTTATCTTCTTCAAGTACGGAAGCTTGTTGTACAGTTTAACCAGATTCACCCCGCCATTCAGAGCATAGGTAACATTGTTTTCAATCACATTCCCCAGTTTTTCCTGCACAGAGACAGGACTGGCAGACCAGCGGTAGCCTGACTGGTAACCGGCAGTCACGTTAATAAAGTTGAGGATGGGAATCTTGGCAAAAGGAAGCTCCCAGGTTATGGAGGCTTGCTGACTGTAATTGTTCATGGTACCAATCGAAAAGATCTCATTCCAAACCTCATCACGTGTAGATTTGTCAACCTGTCCGGGTGGTTCATTGATGAATGACCTCGCATTTGCTCCCCATGTGAGTCGAAGAGATTTACTGAAGTCGTATTTCAGGTCATACATCCGGGTCCAATCCCACTGCTTGACGTAGAATGTTTCCATCGGGACAATCCCCCTGCTTTTGTTTCTGAATTTCCGCTGATCATACTGACGGGTCATATCAGTCCTGAACGAGAAACTTTTTGGACTGTAATAGAAATTAAAATCCTTGATCAGCTGAAATACTTTGCTCCGGGAAAGGAATTTCGATTTCTTGAACGGCGTGACATTCTTCGGGGTTACGGAGAAGTTGTAGCCCAATCCACCGGAATACCGCTTCCGCAATTCGTATTCTATATCCGCACTCCGGTGGAAAACCTCCGAATAGGTGTAACTCGCATTAAAGTTCTCAATATCATATGGTCGTGGTTTTTTATCTGAAGTTCGATCTTTCCGGACATTCATCAGGTTGAAGTTCCTGCGTTCGGTATAATCGATAGCCAGACTGCGAACTGAGTCTTTCCGATACTTGGTATCCATTGCATCCATCACCGTGGTTAAATAGAGGTCGGGATTGAGTGGATCATACAGCGGGGTAATTTTTTGTAACGAATAATCAAAATGCATCGGGATCCTGATGCCGCTTCGTTCAGGAAAGAATTTCCCGAATTCAATATCTGTATCAAATCCAAGCAGGGTTGTCGCCTCCATAGGTCGTTGAGTAGTTTTCTGTTCGATCATTCCAAACCCTGCACTGCTGTAACTCCCGGTTAGCTGTATTCGACCAAGATCGGCCAGGTTGGCCGCTATCCGGGCTATTGCTGCCCATCCTCCTTTCTTGTTGAAGTCGCTCAGCCGTAACTCATCCACCCAGATCTGAGCACATTTTGCCTGACCGTCATCGTCGGGTGAGTTAGTCGTTTTCTTGGGATTCCTTATCCCGATCATAATCGCCCTGACGTCGCTGATCGTAGGAGATCCCACTACAGTAATCTTGTTCTTTCCATCATAATTTGAGTAGGGCATATTAAGGGTCAAGTTGCTTCCGGGCCTTTGCATTTCGATGATCCGCTCGTATTTAACACGGACTAACTGCTCCAGATCGATGTCAAAGTAGTTTGATTCGGGCCAAATGGCATCAGGATCGGTTGCATTCGTTCCCCATGGGGTGAATGCCAGTGGGATCTCATACTCGTAGAAGTTCTCCGTAAAGTCACTTCCAATCCGCATAAATACCGTTAGGTCACCGTTTTTCAGGTCCTGGCTCTGGATGGCCTGTTCGGCATGAACAAACATTTGAAGTCGCTTGAACTGGCGGAAGTCAAACTCAACAGTTTTATAGGCTGCCCGTGCATCTCCGTCAACTAGATTGCATATGTCGAGAGCCATCGACTGTTCATTCAGTTGCTGAAAATTAGTTGAAGCCCAGTTTGTCTCCCGCTCGATTCCCGGAGGCATCACATAAGGGATCGGCTTCTTGCTCCCATCCTCTTCTATGCTGACAGTACTGATGTCGAAGGTAGTCTGATTCTGATATTCATTGGGGATATATTCTCCTGGTGCGAGGAGGCTGAAGTCATATCGTCGCCACTCGCCCCGCGTCAATTCAAGTGTGGCAAAACGGCAAACGATCTCTTTTTCAAATCCTTTGAAAAAGAGACGCATGAATCGGATTGATGTGAATCCCTGGATATCCCCCACCACTTTGTCGGGAGTCCGGATAGGAATCTTGAACTGATACCATTTCACTCTCCCGCGGGATCCATCAGCAAGAGGTATATCAGTCGCTTCATAAACATTTGTAATGTAGTTCATCCCTATTCTCATCTTATCCGGACGCAGCTGAACCTTATACTGGTAGTATCGTTCGGCTTCACTGAGGGTATTGTCTTTATTGATATCCTCAACATTGGGAAGGGTGGTGGCAAGTGTCGGATAGTTTTCCGGTGAACTCTCTGCAGAAGGGGAGTTCCCTTCTGTGTTGTTATATTTCTTATAGCGTTCAAGCACACTGGAATACTTCGGATTGTTATCGTAATCGGTTCCCCGGAAGTAATGATAATTATCAGCTGAGGGGTCAATGGCTGCCTGCTGGTAAGCAGCAGAAGCAGGTCCGAACGCATTGTTAAGCTTTACAATGTAGGTTGTGTCAAAGAAGGAGAGCTCGTCAATATCTCCCAGTCCGTCGTATCCAACATCCTGGAAAGGACGGGAAGCGGGATTGTTATCAAATGCGTCAACCAGCGACTGAACAGTAGGAACACGTCCCCAGATGGTGGTATCGACATTGGTCACTAGTTCGTTGACAGGAAGTCCGTTCTCAAAACTTTTCCTGCCATCCTGAAGAATATCTTCACTGACATCCCCGAGGTTGAAATAAAGCTCACCGGAATTTGTTGAATCGTAAACAAAGGGATCCATCATCCAGAATTCGATATACTGGATATTGGCTGCATCGAAATCTGATGACTCAATCCGGCGCATGATCCCACCCCATCGGGTGTTAGGGTCGATTAGATTACCATCGGCACCAATCCCTTTTGAATAATTTGTGCCAAGTACATCGTAGTTATTGCTTCCCCGTTCAGACGGATAGTAGGCTAAATTAAGCACCGCCAGGTTTACAGGGACTCCATTCAACGGCTCCTTATTCGGGAAGACTTCTGATTCCCAGATCTGTCTGACATACTGGGAGGAGAGTTCTTCGGTATTCACATTCGATGGAACCAGGTTTGAGTTTCGGTCGTAGAAGAGAGGATCGATGACATACCAGTTCAGGTTTGCACGGTTATAACCGTAAGCAATCCCTGAACTGGGCGCCGCCTCCGGGAACATCGCAGCATCAGTCTGCCCTTGCGGTGTACTGGACATAAACCAGGTTCCGACATTCCGCAGGTCGATAGTCGATTTTGCACCTTCAAAATCATCGATATAGGTAGTTCCTGCTTTCCCAATCGCTTTGGAATGGCCTGGAATGAAGTGAGCAAACTCCCCGTCAATCGCAATGTTAGATACTGCTTTTGTTGAGATAAGGGGCAGTGCATCAATAATCCGTGTGAGCAGTCTTGATTCCGTGCGGTACATCAAGTTCACACCCCAGATGGTATTGGAAATCGGCTCATCTCCATAATTCACCCTCTGGGTAAGGGGTCGCTCATTGAGGTTCATGATGGTGGCTCCAGCCTGGAAATTCTTGTTCAGCGTAAAATCCACATTGGCTCCCATCAATCGCTTGGTTTGAATGTTAAAGAGCTCATTGCTTTCGAGGGAGATTTTAATCGGAGTGCCTGAATTCAGGATCCCTTCGTTGATGATCCGGACCCGACCCAGGGTGTAATCGACGAGGTAATCCGTATTTTCGGTAAGCAGGATACCACCGGCGAAGACACGTACAGAATTCTGTGGCACGTTGAGGGCATTCAGCGAGATTTCCGAACCTGTGGCTGATTTATAATATCCATCAAGAACAAACTTATTCTTGTCAGGAAACTGTCTGGCCATTGTTTTGGTAACGGTATAGAGAGAGTCGAAGCAATATTTATCAGCAAGCTCCAATGATCCTTTTGGATCGGCCGGATCAAAGATCGAGTCGCGGAGATCCTGCCCAAAGGGCTCCAGTACGGCAAAGAATATCCGTCCGTTCGACGATTCGATGGTTCCACCCTGGGTGGTAGCGTTATCAATGAAGTCGAATAGTCCGTCTGCGGGCGGGTTGAGCTGCTGGTTCAGGTTGTCCCAGTTGAGCACTTTGATCAGCGGAATCCCTTTGATGCGGGTCTCTTCCAGGTAGGCAGTTGGTACTCCGTTTGCATTACCGGAATAGAAGATATTGAGGGTAAAATCATTTGGCTGAACCTGGTATGCCCCCAGTGGATAAACATTCTTCATCATCAACTTCCAGAGGGGAACGTGAGTGTTCAGTGCGGTACTCTTGATCAGTTTTACAATAAGATTCTGTGGTGAGTTGATTCCTCCGTCAGAGAATTCCCCAACCTGATAAACTGTTGTATCGCCAATAATCTGGTACTGGAATGACACTCCAAGGATCTGATCGGGATTCAATGTAGTATTGAGTGAGATAAAACCCATCTTGGTATTGAATGAGAACTCTGTAGGCAGCAGCTTTCTGGCACTCTCCACCTTCTCAAAATCTATTCCCGAGGTGAGGAAAAACGGTGAGCCTTTGAGGTACTCAGAAACAACATTAATGTTCCGAACTTTCGCCATGTCAGCAGGGGTTGGCATAATTTTGCTGAAGAGGGTATTTGCGTCGTTATCCGGAAGGGTCCTGCCAGGGATACCTTCAAAGTTGGCTTTGTTGTACGGGTCATTTTCTCCAAGGTCCTGGAAAGCAATGATGTTTCTGTTCTCAGTGATCGCAGCACCGATGTTGGTAATCCATACCTCGAGTTTGAGGATGTTGATATTGCTGTTAATGATCGGAAGAGAACTGAGGGATTGATTGTAGGTATCCCGGAAATACTGGGCAATGAAGAAGTGGCGGTTCTCCTCATACTCATCAGCACGAATGGTGAATTCGGTTCTCTGGGCTGCTCCCTCTACAAGGATATCCTTGGTTTCGCTTTTTTGTTGAGAATAGAGGGCTGTTACCGTCGTTCGGCCAAACCGCAGTTTCGTCTTGACTCCAAACAAGGCCTCTGTCCCTCTGATCAGAACACTGGGCAGTGCCATGTTAACATCACCGGCTTCAATCAGCTGGATGATCTCATCCTCTTTTCCAACATATTGCAGCTTCAGTTTGTTCTCAAAATCAAATGTGGCTTCCGTGTTATAACTTGTCCGGAACTCAATTTTATCTCCGATCTTGGCGATAACGTTCATCTGTATCTTTTCATCGAAATCGAAGTTGGTTTGCCTCCGTTGACGGGTATTCAGGGCCGGGTCATCGCGTTTATTAGACACAATCCCAAATTTGATCTCTGCAGAACCCTGGGGACGGATATCTACGGTATTGTTACCAAAGATGGTCTCGAATACCCTACCGGGAATATGAATCTTGGGAATCAGACCTCCGCTGTTGTCGATACTGGCAGCTTCGGCCCTCTCCTTCCAGTAGCTCTGAACCATCGACTCCATATCTTCTTCCTGGTAGTCGTCGAAAGTGAGAGTAGTAGGGATCTGGTATGTCTGGTCTCCTATCTTATACCGCTTGACATATTGGCGTGTCTCGGGATCATATACAATCTCCGTAGTGATGTTGGAAGGATTTTGCAGGTAGAGTGGGTGAACTTCCGGGTTGGACGGATCAGTCATATCAGGGGTAAACGGGTATGTCAATGTAGTATCGGGGCCGGTTGAATCGGGCGGGAATACAGCTGTCGCAAACATACTACCCTCACCGGCTGATGCCTGCATCCACAACAGGCAACAGAATACCAGTAAAAGAAGTAAGTAGACAGAACGGTGTGTAATTAATTCAGTAAAGTTCCTCACAAATTAAAGCATTTGGAGCGCCATTTTTATCAGCTCTTCAACCGTTAAGTCTGTCCCTTCCTTGTCGATGATCTTGGTCAATGCTTTTTCCGCAAGCATCTTCGGAAAGCCCAGTATTATTAAACCAGATAACGCTTCTTCTTTTTTAGTATTGTGCAGGAAACCCATTTTTTCCTGGGGTATCATCCCTCTGGCTACTTTGTCTTTCAGGTCAACAACTATCCGTTGGGCTGTTTTGGCTCCTATCCCTTTAATTTTCTGTAACAGGGGTACATCAGCCAATCCGATAGCCTGGATCACCTCCTGCGGTGAGAGTGAAGAGAGAATGATCCGTGCAGTATTGGCTCCAACACCCGATACGCTGATCAGTTGCCTGAAAAGCTCCCGTTCATCCTGGTCGGCAAATCCGAAAAGGATCATGGCATCTTCGCGCACAACGAGATGAACATAAAGGAGGCATAACTCATCGTTTCCGATTCGTGAATAGGTATTGAGTGAGATGTTGAGGAGGTATCCAACGCCATGACTCTCAATAACAGCATAAGCCGGGTTCCGCTCCGCCAGTTTACCTTTGATATAATTATACATACATCAGGGTTTTGAGAAGAGGGCAAAGATAGTAATAAAGTCAGAAGTTAGAGGTACGAAGTACGAAAGCAAGTACGAAGTTAGAAGTACAAAGTTAGAAAGCAAGTACGAAGGTAAATGTACAAAGTTAGAATGGAAGTATGAAGTTCGAATTTGGATTTACGAAGTTTTTTTTTGAATGATAGTATAACCTTTGGGTGTTTTTTCTGATTAAGGAATAAAAACGTTATGGAACCAAAAGATTTAAAAGAACGAACCTTGAATTTTACTGTCCTGATTATGAATTTTATTGAGACTCTGCCGGATACAAGGGCTATGAGGATTATCTCAGATCAGGTGCTTCGATCCTCCTCTTCTGTTGGGGCGAATTACCGGGCAGCAAGACGAGCTAAATCGGGAAGAGATTTTATCAACAAGCTTAAAATCGTCGAAGAAGAAACAGATGAAACGTTATATTGGCTGGAAGTACTGGAAAAGCGAAAAAAAGGCTCGAAGGTTGTGCTCGGGGAGTTAATTGAAGAAGCTCATGAGTTACTGGCAATCTTTGTAACCAGCATTAATACTGCAAAGTCAAACCTCTCCTTACAAAATCTGAAAAAATAGTTCGTACCTTCCGGGTAGAGCGGTTCGTTACCTCCCCGCTCCCCCACAGTTCCGGACGAGCGGATTTCCCGCATCCGGTTCCTCATTTAACGGATTCGCTAATGATAGCTGTGAACTATTCGAGGAGTAGCCAACGGAACGTATTGGGAGATCAGTTTAGAAAAATGATCCCAAGTCATACGTTTGCCACCTCTCCGATTTAGCCATTTGAAAAGAATCCGCTTTATTGCTTCAAAAAAAATTCACTATTCCAATCATGTTAAAGGTAATGCCGTAATATGCATAGTGCCCTTTCAGCTTAAGGTTAATCGCCCGGATGATAATTCCCACCTTTTGATGGCGGTTTTTCACCATCCAGTCTTTTGCCCTCTTTATAGCCTTAGTCAATTTCTTTCGGCTGGTTCTGCGTTTAACTACAGGACTTCCTTTTCTGCTTTGTCCCCAGTAGTGTGTGAACCCAAGAAAATCGAAAGTGCTTCCTCTGCTCCCCGGCTTAAATTCGATTAACCGGGTTTTCTCAGGGTGAAGTGTCAGCCCATATTTGGCGAACCGCTTCCCTATTACTTTCATTACTCGTTGGGCATCTTCCTGCGTTTCAAAGCCAAGAATGCTGTCGTCAGCAAATCTAACCATAAAACTTCTTCCTTTCAGTAGTGGTGCAATTTCCTTGTACCACATGTCTGCTACATTGTGCAGGTAAATGTTGCTTAGTAAGGGCGATATTACTCCTCCTTGCGGAGTTCCCTCTTCCTCGTATTTCACATTCCCTTCTTCGAATACCCCCGCTTTCAGCCATTTGTCTACATGCCGACGTATCACGCCATCTTTAACCCTTTTGTCTAACATC
>CALCGJ010000005.1 GCA_937900965.1 uncultured Bacteroidota bacterium
TAGTTTGCCCACCGAATTCTGAACTATGCATTATATGATTTTACTATCCGTAAGACTGTTATCGGGACAAAAGGGTAATTTTTACTTTTAAACAGATTTTCAGGCCTGAAAGTAGTGTAATGTTGATTGCTTGATGGGTTTTAATCATAATATCACGACGATGACTAATCAAATAAAGTATACCACTCCGGTTACGAAACCAGAAAACTCCTCAAAGGTAGTCCAGTACCTGACATCAGCAGTGACAGAGCCATTTTGTGCCGGCAGGGAAACCTCCCGGCTTCTATTTGATTTCGGCGTTATGACATCACTGTTGAAACAATCATTGCTGGATCAGCCAGTTTTGGATTTTGGCGCCGGAAGTGGCTGGATATCAGAATTTTGCTGCAGGATGGAAATGCAAACTGTTGCGTTTGATATTCATGGTGATTTAAATGCTTGTCTTGAAAACAGGGTAAACGCTGATAAACGTATCAATCCGGATATTCTGAGTTACACACACGGTGATGGTCATGTCATGCCTTTTGAATCTGATGTTTTTGGCCATTTACTATGTTATGACACCCTACATCACATGCATGATTATCCAAAGGTCTTTTCAGAGTTTTTCCGTGTCCTCATTAATGGAGGTCGGGGTATCTTCGTTGAACCCGGAGCAAGACACAGCTCTTCACTAGAAACAAAGGCTTTCGTTGAATCCAAGCAAAAGGATGATCCTACCTGGATCGAGAGGGATGTTGTACTCGAAGAGATTGATCAGATCGCCCTCGATGCAGGATTCAAGTCTGGTCTTACTGTCGTACCAATGCCGCATTCTCTTGCCCTATTAACCTATAGTGTCGATGAATGGAAACGGTTCAGAGATGGGAAAAAACGTCAGCGTTTGCGAATGACGGACTATCTGGCCAACATCAACTATTGGGATCGGGTTATTTTCTATGTCGATAAACCTGCAAAGAATTGCAAACTATGAGGTCTTGTTGGTGCGGAAATGCTCATCTAATCTGTTTCAGCGACGAATATGGAAGCTGTGAGGGCTGCGGGACTTTAGTCTTTCTTAAAGAATTTCCTGCAGATCAATACCAGGTACTCAATGACGAAACCGATTTTTACGGTCGGAAGTACTGGCTAAAACATCAAACCGAAGATCTTGGATTGCCAGACCTGCACACCCGTGCCCGGAACGACCTTATTGAACGTAATCTGCATTGGCTAAAAACATTACTCAAATACCGACTACCATCTGCCAAAATATTGGAACTGGGGTGTGCACATGGCAGTTTTGTTTCCCTTTTGCGGCAGGCTGGGTATGACGCTTCAGGAGTGGAAATGAGCCCCTGGATAGTCGAATTTGGGAAGAAAACATTTGGCATTCCGGTTTCGGTTGGTCCGGTTGAAGACATCAACATCCCACCAGCTACTCTTGATGTCATTGTCATGATGGATGTGCTTGAACACTTACCTGATCCATCTGCTACCATGGAGCATTGCTTACGACTACTAAAACCCGATGGTCTTCTACTCATCCAGACGCCACAATACAGAGAGGGAATGGATTATGCGAAGATGGAAGAATCAAATGATAGTTTTCTTCATCAACTTAAAGTACCCGAGCATTTGTATCTTTTTAGCGAAAGAGCTGTCAGTCTCCTTTTTCAGAGGCTGGAAGCCAACTATATTCAATTTGAGCCCGCTATTTTCAACCATTATGATATGTTCTTCGCTGTTAGCATATCTTCTTTTAAAACGAATGATCCCGGTCAGATTGAATCGACATTACTGGGAACACCGAATGGCAGGCTAACCCAGGCCCTGCTTGATTTAAGGAGAAAGGAGTTGGATTGTACCCAAAAACTGGGTCAATCACTAGCAGACGGAATGGACATGGCCGGACGAATTGAGAAACTTTCAACCATGGTTTTAGCTGCTGAGGAACTTAAGTTAAATCTGCAAGTTTTACTCTCAAGGAGATGGTTTCATTGGTTGGCTAAAATAGCCAGGTTGTCTGAAGTTAAAAAGATTGCAGAGCTACTTAATAAAACGAATGAGTAAAAAACTCAATGCAATCGCAGTTGATTTAACTCCAATCCTTCCCGGTGGTGATAATGGAGGGGCAAAGATCTTTGTTATTGAATTGTTGTATCATCTGGCGAGGATAGCTCCTCAGGTAAGGTTTATTCTGCTGACGCGAAATGTTTCTCACGATGAACTGGCCATTTTAGATTATCCGAATATGCGGCGTGAGATGGTTACTGATCTCCCTGAAATAATTTCTCCACCCTCTCGCCTGTTGATCTATTCTTCCAAACTTGTATCTAAATTGCCTGGAAGGCTGCATTGGATTGCTAACCGAATTGTCAATAAGATATTCCGACCGGTAGAAAAGGCCCGCTTTGGATCACTTCTGAGAGATATGGATGCTGATCTTCTTTTTTGCCCCTTTACCGCCCCTATTTATTATGATCCGGGGATTACTACTGTCAGTGTCATATATGATCTGCAATTCAGAACTTACCCGGAATTCTTTTCTGAAGATGATCTGTTGCAACGTCAGAATAGCTTTACCGAAGCGTGTCAAAAAGCGGATGCGCTCTCTGCAATTTCAAACCACTCAAGGAACGATGCCATTGCTCATGGGAACCTTGACCCGAATCGCATCCGTACGATATACATACGCATGAATCAATCATTCTTATCCGATACAAAAGATGAACATGCGTTATTAAGCCGGTCAGGTCTTATGAAAAAGAGATATTTGTTATATCCAGCCAATTTCTGGAAGCACAAAAACCATGAAATGCTTCTCACAGCATTCAACCTGGCATGTCATCAAGGTTTGGCGAAGGATATAAAGCTGGTTTGCACCGGTGAACCAGGGGAGAGACAGAAGTGGCTAATGAACGCTTCACTAGCTATGGGTCTGGAAAACAGAGTCATTTTTCCGGGTTTCATTCCCAACACAGAGCTTTCAATATTCCTGAATAACTGTTGTGGCCTGATTTTCCCCTCCCTTTTCGAAGGATTTGGCATACCAGTTATTGAAGCGATGTCTGCTGGAGTACCAGTGGCATGCAGTAATGTTACTTCGCTACCTGAGGTTGCAGGAGATGCAGCTTTGTTTTTTGATCCCCGAGTCCCCAATCAGGTAGCAAAGGCTATGATTTCCATTGTTGAAGATAAACCTTTGCGTGAACAGCTAATAAATGACGGAAGGAAGCGTGCTGTTGAATTTTCTGATACAGAACAAATGGCCCGGGAATATCTTGAGCTTTTTCACACCTCATTATTGAATACCAGAAAGAAAAAACATGGACGCATTTCCCGATGAAAGTTAGTATTATCACACCATCATACAATCAGGGACACTTTATTGAACGTACATTGAAAAGTGTGGCAAATCAAACCGGAGGAGATATTGAACATATTGTGATTGATGGAGGCAGTACT
>CALCGJ010000006.1 GCA_937900965.1 uncultured Bacteroidota bacterium
TTCAAATGTTAACAGTCATGTTAGATAATAATGGTGAACAAGAGACCAGGTGACCAGGTGATCAAGTATTCATGACTTTTGGGACTCATCTAGAATAAATGCTATCCAGTTTTGCTGTATTCGGATGGTGGAACATGGTACCTTTCCTGGAAACAGCGGGCGAACCAGGAGAGGTTGTTGAATCCAACCTCATAGGCCACCTCCGTTACGTTACCACTCCCCTTTTTCAACAGATCTGCTGCATGTTCCAGACGGATGGTCCGGATCATTTCTGTTGCTGAATGAGCTATCAAAGCTTTGAGTTTGCGGTGAAGTTGTACCCTGCTCACCGCCATCTCCTGCCCGAATTTCTCAACGGTGAAGTCGAAGTCCGAAAGATTCTCTTCTACAACCTGCACAGCCTTTCGCAAAAACTTCGCATCCAATTCACCCAGATGCTCTTCAGGGAAATGCACCCCGGATATGATCCTTTCCTGGCCGGTAGTTGCTGAAAAGATTTCTCTTAACCTGTTTCTCTGGTCGATGAGGTTTATTATTCTAACGAGCAACTCTTCCTGGTCAAACGGTTTGGTGATGAAATCATCGGCCCCGGTTTGTAGTCCCTCCATTTTGCTCTCTTTCGAAGCCTTTGCAGTAAGCAGAATAACCGGGATATGACTGGTTCGTTCATCTGATTTCAATTGCTGACATAGTTCATTCCCATCCATCTCCGGCATCATCACATCACTCACTATGAGATCAGGAATATGCTTCAGTGCCTTTTCAAATCCATCGTTACCATTCACCGCCTCCTCAATCTGGTAAAGCTGCTCAAGACCTTTTCTCATGTATGCTCTCAAGTCTGTGTTGTCTTCGACTATGAGAAGAATAGGCTTCACCTCTTCAGGTTCAATGTTGAAGGTTTGAGGTTCAAGGCAAGAATCGAATTGCTGGATTCCGGTTATTTCTTCGTCCCTCGTCACTCTTCCTTCGTCCTTCGGATCCTGAGCCCTATGCTCTGAGCTCTGAGCAATTTCTTCCAGCTTTAGATGCTCCTTCCCAAGCGGAAGGGTCACCGTAAATGTTGTTCCTTTGCCAACTTCACTTTCAACAGTAACGGTTCCATGATGAAGATCAACCATCTGTTTTACAAGGGCAAGGCCGATTCCTGTTCCCTCCTGTGAACGTGTTGCAGTGTCGTCAACCTGGTAGAAGCGATCGAAGATGAAGGGAAGCTTGTCGGGAGGAATGCCGGGACCGGTATCAGATATACGTATGGTGAAATGGTGAGTTTGTGAACTGGCGAGTTGGTGAACTGGTGAGTTGGTGAGTTTTTTACTTTGTGCCTCTGTGTCTTTATGCCTTTGTTCCTTGTTACTGCCAACTGCCAACTGCCAACTGCCAACTGCTACATTGATCTTGCCCCCCTCCGGTGTAAACTTAAAAGCATTAGAAAGCAGGTTACTGATGATCTGTTCAAGCTTTTCCACATCTATATACGCCTTGACATCCGGATCATAAATATCGATGGAGAGGGATATGTTTTTCTGCCGGGCGAGGGATTCGAAGAACTGGACGAATCCATTCAACAGCTCTGACAGGTTCTCTTCACTTGCCTGCAACTTCATTTTTCCTGCCTCCAGGCGGGAGAGGCTCAGGAGCTGGTTGACCAGTTTCAGCAATCGATGGGCATGCCGCTCCATCATGTTCAATTCCTGCCCGGTCTCTTCATCGGTGGTTTTTTTCAGGATGTTTTCAAGCGGCCCGAGAATTAGTGTCAAAGGCGTACGGAATTCGTGGGAGATGTTTGCAAAGAAGCGGGATTTCATGGCATCCAGTTCTTTCAGTTTCTCCGATTCCAGCTGTTCGATCTCCAGCTCCTGCTTGAGCCGTTGTCGTTTCAGGTCATATCGCCTCCAGGAATAGATTAGTCCAAGTAATATCAAAGCATAGATGGTATATGCCCACCATGTCCTCCAGGGAGGCGGGGAAATGGTTATGTGTAATGTTGTGTCTTCCTCATTCCACAATCCGTCGTTGTTGGAACCTTTGACGCGAAAAATATAATCACCTGGTGGCACATTGGTATAATATGCCTGCCTCCTGTTATCGGACCGGATCCACTCTTTATCAAACCCCTCCAGTTTGTAGGAATACTGATTCTTTTCAGGATTAATAAAATCGAGGGCGGCAAATTTAATGGAAAAGAAGTTCTGATTATGTTTGAGCCTGAATAGTCGGGCTTCAGTTACAGAACTATCGGACCTGAAGGGTTGGTTATTCACCATGAACTCTGTCAAAACGATGGGAGGAATGTGGTCGTTGTCTCTCAGGCTGTCTGGGTGAAAACAATAATATCCATTCCCTGAAAACATTCTCGCCCCCACGTAGATCTTCCCATCCCTGTTCTTATAAATCTTGAAATGCAAATTATCGTCGAACGGGATGCCATCTGAGAGTTCCAGGAGCCTCGAATTGGCAGTAGAATCAGAAGTTTGTCTGAATCGCATAATCCCTTTCTCGGTCGATAACCATAAGCTTCCTCCGTCATCCTCCTTAATGCAATAGATCGTATTCGCATCCAGTCCATTTCTCTTGTTGAAACGGATGAACGCTTCTCTTTCAGGATCAAACCGGTTCAATCCTGCGTCTGTTCCTGCCCATATGATACCCTGCGAATCCGAATATAGTGACCACACAACATTCGAGCTGAGGCTTGATGAAACCAACGGATCATGTTTGAAGTGCTTAAAATTCATCTCTTCCCTGTTCTCATTTGTCAACCTGAACAGACCTTCTCCCGTGGAAGCAAACCACAGTGCCCCGGAGGGATCTTCAGCAATGGCCCTGATATCACTGAGATTGGTGGTGAGATCTTCAACCACAAAAAAAGTGGTATCCAGACGATTTTCTTTTCGCTGACCAAAAAGGAACCCGCTTGTTGCAAACCATATATACCCATGCTTATCCTCCAGGATATCATTGACCCTTATGTAATCCAGCTTAATCTTTGAAGGCAGCTCAACATGATAAAAAATTTCTTTTTCCCGGTCAAACATGTCAAGGGATGCCGCAGTCCCCACCCACAGGTTATCAGAAGAATCTTCGAACAATGTAAATACAAAAGCGTAGGAGAGGCTATTCGGATCGGCAGGGTCATGAGTATATCTCTTTTTGAAGTTCAGCTCACGGTCATATTTAAGTAACCCGGCCTTCGTTGTTCCGATCCAGAAATTGCCCTGGCTGTCTTCCAGGAATGAGCCTGCTTCGTGGGATAAATTTTCCCCGTCAAACGGGCCTAGAGTGAAAGGAAAAAAGGGACTCTTTTGTAAATTGAATTTGATAAATCCGGCAAACCCTGTTGCCGCCCAGAGTGTCCCCTGGTCATCCAGGCAGAGATCGAAGGCTGCACCAAAAAATCTGCTCCCGGGATCATCCGGCTCAACATTAAACCTTGTTAAGTTACCGGATATTTTATCAAGTTGGTTCAGCCCATTAAGCGTCACAAACATGAGGGATTGCCCATCATCAAGAGGATTGTTGAATATTGTAGAGATAGGACTATCACCTAAACTATTTGGGTCTTTCGGATCATGTTTGTATTTGATGATCTTCCCGTTCGCCTCAGAATATCTATAAACTGCAAATCCCGTACTGAACCAGTAGACACTTTCCTGATCCTCTATGAATCCATTAATATAGGCATTTGCCAGATCTGCTGCCTCCGGAACCAATATGTCAAACTTTGTGAATTCCCTGGATTCCTTATCGAAAAAGAATAATCCCTTGTATGTGCCAATCCATATCCTGCCTTTGCTGTCTTCAACCAGGAAAGATATTCTGTTTTCGAATGATACAATTGAATCCGGGTTTAGATGAAGAACGGTATGCTCCCCTGTTGATGGATCGAGATGTATTATACCTGAACTCCTTGAACCTGCCAGCCAGATCTCTCCATCCCGATCCTGAAGGCCATGGTGGATATAGTTGAAATCATAATCAAACGGATACTCAGTATCTCTCTGATAGTGTGTAAATGATCCGGTATACGGATTGTAAACATTCAGTCCTCCTGAATATGTCCCAATCCAGATATTCCCGTTCCTCTCTTCAAACAGGATTTTATGGATCATATTTCCGAAAATGGAGGTAGTATCCATGGGATCATAGAGAAATTCCCGGAATTCATTCCCATCATAACGGTACAAACCATTTTCTGTCCCGAACCACATAAATCCTTTTGAGTCTTTGAAGATAGCGGTTCCCATTTTAGTAGGCAGCCCTTCCAGGGAAGTGTAATCCATCGGTCTGTTGCTTCCGGGCTGAGGATAACCATAAAGGGTAAAAAAGAGACAGAGGGCAATTGTTAATGAAGATATTTTACCTGACCGCGGCATCGGGTTGGTTTAATAGTAGGGTAAAGATAATAAAAAAGAGGGGGAACAGGTGTTGTTATATAGCTGGACGGTTGCTTCGCTCCGCTCGCAATGACAACATCGTTGCTTTAATTTAGAACAAAATCGGGGCGCGATTAATCGCGCCCCGAAAAACTATCTATTTAAATCTGAAACCGTGTCATTGCGAATCACGCATTTGCGTGATGAAGCAACCTCGTATCGACAACCTGCTAACTAAGCATCAATGTCAAATTAACGTGATCAATTCACTATCACCATCTTCCTTGTCCCATATTTGCAGTTAACGGCGATTCTGCAAATAAAGATCCCCGCCGGCAACGATCCGGCATCCCAGGTAACCTTGTTTAGTCCTTTTTGTCCTGCATGAAGAAGGTTATCAACTACCTGCCCAAACTGGTTCACAATCTCAATCTCAACCCGTCCGGGTTCTTCCAGGTCAAATTCGATGGTGGTTGATGATGCGAAAGGGTTTGGATAATTTTGGATTCTGAAATTTGTATATTGAATTTTACGTTCATCAATCCCGACAATCAAATTCTTCTCCGGATCCAAAATGACCATTTCATTGTTTGACATCATTCGTAAATCGTAATTCGTGATTTCTCATTCCCTCCCCTAAAGGGGAGGGCCAGGGAGGGGTCATGAACATGCGGAGCCCGTTCGTCGATTATTATAAACTTTTTATCGAATTCCCTTGACTTTGGTGTTTCAATAGTTATATATTTGTA
>CALCGJ010000007.1 GCA_937900965.1 uncultured Bacteroidota bacterium
GTCAATCCCCATTTTCTTTTCAACACACTGAATAACATCTATTCGATGTCGCAGCTGAAACTGGATAAAACCCCGGATGCCATTCACCGCCTTTCCAACATGCTCCGGTATGTCCTGTACGATTGCAACGAAAAAAATGTCCCTCTGGAACAGGAGATCAGTTACCTCAGAAGTTATATCGAATTGCAATTGCTGAAGGATAATAACATTCATAATGTGACCTATGATTTCGAAAAGGCAAATCCGAAGCTGAGGGTTGCACCGCTCCTCTTTATCGCATTTGTAGAGAATAGCTTTAAGCACAGCCATATTGAGGACACCGGTCAATCCTGGATCAGAATCATCTTGAAGACAGATGGCAACCGGATCAATTTCCGGTGCGAAAACTCATTGCCTGACAACCAGATTGCAAAAGATACGACTCCCGGAATTGGGTTGGAGAATGTCAAACGTCGGTTGGAACTTCTTTATCCCGAAAGGCATCATCTGGTCATTGAAGAGGGAAAAGAGGTCTATTCTGTTACACTCATTTTGGAAGCTGATGAAGATTAATTGCCTGATCGTCGACGATGAACAATATGCACGGAAGCTTCTGGCAGGATACGTGGATAAGATCCCTCATCTCCACCTTTCCGGGGAGGCAAAAAATGCCATGGAAGCGATGCAGTTCCTTCAGGAGGCCCATGTTGACCTGATGTTCCTTGATATCCAGATGCCTGATCTTACCGGGCTCGAGCTGATGAAGAGCCTCCATGCCAGGCCTGTAGTCATATTTACCACGGCATATAAGGAGTATGCCATTGATGGATACCAGCTGGATGTGATCGACTACATGCTAAAACCCATCTCCTTTGAGCGATTTGTCCAGGGAGTAAATAAAGCAGCAGAGATGATTCGATTGAAATCCTTGAAACTAGAACCCGACACCTCTCCCCCGGCGAATGAAATCAAAGAACCTAAATTCATCACACTCAAAGCAGATTATAAGATCTATAAAGTTAAACTGGATGAAATTCTCTACATCGAGGGATTAAAAGAGTATGTTACTTACTATACAACCCAACGCAAATACGTTGTGTTGGAATCGCTTCACAAACTGGAACAATCACTCCCTTCGCAATTCCTTCGGGTACATAAATCATATATCGTCAATACCGAACACATTGTGGCCCTCAACGGAAACCAGATCGAGATGGACAAAACGCGAATTCCCATAGGCAAAACTTATGCTGATCAAGTGAAAGGGAGGTTATTCAATTAATAGAAATTTGTGTAAAACCATCAGTAATCAATCTATCTTCATGAAAATAGCATTCACCGCAGTGAGCGGACAGTTAGGCCGGACTATTGCAAACTGCGCCATAGAAAAATTTGGCAGAGAGAATGTCATTGGGACTGCCCGAACTCCCGAAAAAGTGAAAGATCCCGGCATTGAGGTCAGGAAAGCAAGTTATGACTACCAGGAGGAGTTTGCCGAGGCACTGAAAGGGATCGATGTTGTAGTACTTATCTCAGGTATGGCTGCTCCGGATCAACGAATCATCCAGCATCGGAATGTGATTGATGCAGCAAAAGAAGCCGGAGCACGAAAGATCATCTACACCAGCATCATTGGAAAAGATGGGAATTCGACTTTTGATGCCATTGTACAGAGCAATCGCCAAACCGAACAGGATATTTTGGAAAGCGGCCTGGAGTGGGCCATCGGAAGGAACGGATTATACCTGGAACCGGATATTGAATACCTTGACAATTATGTAAAAGAGGGCAAGATCACCAATTGTGCCGGTGATGGGAAATGTTCGTATACATCACGTGATGAGCTGGCAACAGCATACACGTCAATGATTGGAGATGATTCCCTCAATGGCAGGATATACAACCTGGCAGGAGAAGCGATTACACAGCAACAACTTGCAGAACTCTTCAATGAGGCGTTTAGCACTGATCTTCAGTATGTTCCAATAAGCGTTGACGAGTACCTAAGGTTTCAGGTAGAGCACAATGGTGAATTCTTAGGGCCCATCATCGCCGGGATCTATCAAAAGATCCGGAATGGAGAATTTGATATTAAATCAGATTTCGAGGCTGTAACCGGAAGAGCCCATAAGAGTGTGAGGGAAATATGCAGTGAGGGACGAGGGATAAAGAAAGCGAATTAAAGACTTACTGCCAACTGCCAACTGCCCACTCCTCACCTTTCACCACTCGCAAACGTCCCCCTTGTATGTTAGTTTGAAGTATTGTAACTTTGATTATTCCTAAACCCTCCCCCATGACAACCAATCGCCTCCTGGCAGGATCTCTGATGATGGTCCTCCTATCCCTCACCGGGTTTTCCCAATGGAGCACCAGCCCGGTTGTGAACAACCAGGTCACCTTTATGCCGGGTGATCAAACTCAGTGCTATGTAGCTACCCATCCCAATGGGAACACATATATCAGCTGGTTTTCGGCCGAAACAGGAGGCATGTACTATCCTCGGATCCAGCTTTTTAATGTAGAAGGAAATCAGCTATGGAGCAATGATGGAATCATGGTTAGCAACCACCCATCGATGACCTGGATCACCGATTATGACATGAAAGTTTCTTCCGATGGAGCCTGCATCATCGCTTTTCAGGATACACGAACAGGAAATAACGATGCATTTATCTATAAAATCTCCGACACAGGGGAGTTTCTCTGGGGCGACGATGGGACCCAACTCTCCAACGATGTCCACTTCGATGCTGACCCGAAATTGCTGGCGACAGACGACGGAGGAGCCTATGTAGCCTGGCCAAAAGCAGTAGATAATGGTGACAGCAAGGTGATCGTTCAGCGCATTACGGCATCCGGGCAAAAAGCATGGACCAATGACCTGGAACTTGGCGAAGCGGGATTTGATTATGCATGGCCTCAAATCGTCCCAGATGGCGAAAATGGGTTTATCCTTACCTGGTATAAGGAGTGGGGACCTTACTGGGCTCCCAACCGAAACATCCTGGCGCAAAAATTTGATGTAAACGGCAATGCCATATGGGCCTCTCCGGCAATTCTCTTCACCGGCGGCATCATTCCCCTCTATATTCACCAGATCGCTGTAGCCGATGGAGATGGAGGAGCCTGGACCTGCTGGTATTACGAACAAACGGCCAGTCACCTGAGCACCTTTGTCCAACATGTGGATGAAGACGGAACAGTCGCTTTTCCTACCGGCGGTCTTGAAGCCACCACCAACATGGCCACTCTCTCACTGGAACCAGCGATTTGCTCCAATGAAGAGACCCAGGATCTGTATATCTGTTGGAGAGAAACCAATACCAACCAATCGCAGTTTGGACTGTTCGGCCAACGTATTGACCTCTCCGGAAGCCGCTTATGGGGGAACAATGGCAAGCAGTTTGTCGCGGTTGGCTCCCAGAATCCCATCCTGATCAACCTCTCCCCTCTTGGTTCGGGCGGCGTGGTATCCTATATTTACGATGCCGCCAGCGGAACAAACGGAGCAGTCAGATCCATCCGGTTCGACGACGCAGGCAGTCAGGTTTGGACAACCAGCCCGGTGGATGTATCATCCGTGGCGAGCCCCAAAGGGAAACTGGATGCTGGTGATTTCCTGAGCGGACAAATGGTTGTTGCCTGGGCCGACGGCCGCACCGGGAACAGCGATATCTTCGCTCAAAATGTTACTGAAGATGGAACCCTCGGGCCACTCTCCTTTGAAATCACCGTTACCCCCGACACCCTGTTCTTCCTTACTCCTGAATCCGTCATGTATGGTCTCCCTTTTACGATAACAAATACAGGTGCCAGCCCGGTAGATATCCTCTACATTCAACCAGACGGAGCACCTGTTGGACCTTTCGCCTTTTGGTATATTGCCCCCTCCATACCCTCCTACCCTGTCACACTCGATGCTGGTGAAGATCTGACGGAGACAGTTCACTGGATTGTTTTCGACAACTATCCGTCAACCACTATTTTTGATACTCTTGAGATCCATACTGCTTCAGACACAATCAACCTGATTATTGCAGTCGATTCTACATTTATCACGATTGGGAAAGAAGAATTACAAGTGTCCGGGATGACCCTGTTCCCGAACCCGTTCTCACTGGAAACAACATTGTCATTCGACGTTACCAGTCAGTCCCAGGTACAGGTGACCATCTTCAACTCACAGATGCAAACCATTAAAACCCTGGTTGACCAGAATCTGCCATCAGGTTTGGTTCAACTAACCTGGGATGGCACAGATGAAGCAGGCAGGTTCCAACCACCCGGAATTTATTTTATAACGATTCAAACAGAAGATGGTGCGATCTCCAGAAAACTTATCAGGATCCAATAAAAGCTGGTGAACTTGTGAACTGGTGAGCTGGCGAGTTTGTGAGTTGGTGAGTCTGGACTCCCATCCTTTCATTCCTGCATTCCTTCTTGCCTATATTCTCTCAAGTGAATCAGCTTCCAACGTCCTTTCGTTCTTCAGATCACCTGTATTCACATTTCCGGCTGTGACGAACATCATCAGCTCTACCTCATCCTTAGCCACCGGCCTGTGAAGTTTACCCTTTGGAACGATAAGAAATTCACCCTCTTCCAAAGCGACCTGTTCTTCCTTGAAGTCCAGGATCAACGAACCTTTGATCACTAGGAACATCTCATCTTCATGATCGTGCTTATGGAAAGGAAACTCCCCTTTGACCTTGACCAACCGGATCTGCTGATCGTTCAACTCCCCGGCTACCCTTGGATTCCAATGGTCGGTTATCAGGCTTAGTTTTTCGGCAATATTGACTTTTTTCATCCTTTGAAATTACAATTTCTTGACATTTCTTGAAATGGAACACTGATTACACTGAAAACACAGATTTACACAGATTTCTGTGTCCTGTGCCTTGTGTCCTGCGCATTTACCAGATCGGTAAAGATAATCTTTTTACATTGTGAACTTATTAACATGCAGAAATATAGATATTTGAGTCTATATTTGTATCTTTGATTTAAGAAACCAACCATTTAACCTTGAAGATCCTCCTTACCGGCGCTACCGGATATATAGGGAAAAGACTGTTACCTGTCCTGATGGAAAACGGCCATGAGGTGGTTTGTTGTGTCAGGGATAAAACAAGGATGGTGGTTGACCCTGACTGGGCAGACAGGATTGAGGTGATTGAAGTTGACTTCCTCCGGAAATCATCCCTGACAGCAATTCCTATAGATATTGAAGGAGCCTTCTACCTGATCCACTCCATGACCTCCACAGCCAAAGGGTTTGATCTGGCCGAAGCTATATCTGCGCACAACTTCAAAGATCGCATGAACACAACGAAGGTTAAACATGTGGTTTACCTGAGTGGAATCGCCAATGATCCCAAACTCTCCAAACACCTCTCATCGAGGAGAAACGTAGAGGATATCCTTGCCTCCGGCAATTACAAATTTACTACCCTGAGAGCCGGAATTATCATAGGTTCAGGGAGCTCCTCCTTCGAGATCATTCGGAACCTGGTGGAGAAACTTCCGGTAATGATAGGCCCACTCTGGTTATTGACCCGTTCACAACCTATTGCCATCAGGGACGTGATTTATTGCCTTGATAAAGTCCTGTTTAAAGAGGAGTGTTTCAACAGAAATTACGATATTGGAGGTCCGGATGTTATGACATACAAGGAGATGCTTGTGGAACTGGGTCGGATCCGTGGGTTGAAACGTCGTGTTTATGCTTTACCTGTATTATTTCCCAAACTTTCATCCGTCTGGCTATTCCTTTTTACACCTGCTTCATATCCTTTGGCCTGCCACCTGGTTAATAGTATGCAAGTTGAGGTAGTGGCCCGTAATGACAGGTTACACAGGCTACTGGGAGTATGTCCCATGACATTTTATGAGGCCGTGGAAGATGCATTTGTCAACATCCGGCAAAATTCAATCATCTCCAGCTGGACAGATGCTATGACACGGGGAAGGATAGGTCCCAATCTCTCAAAATACATCGAGATCCCCAGCCATGGATGCTTTGAAGACATCCGATCCATAGAAATTAGTGATATCGAACTCGTCACAACCCGGATCTGGTCGATTGGTGGAGAAAAAGGATGGTATTACGCAAACTGGCTCTGGAAACTCAGAGGGATGACCGACAGGCTGATCGGCGGAGTGGGATTGATTCGCGGACGCCGGTCTGTTAATCGTATTTATGCCGGCGATACCCTGGACTGCTGGCGTGTGCTGGTTGCGGATAAAGAGAAGCACAGGTTGCTGCTCTATTCCGAAATGAAGCTACCGGGGGAAGTATGGCTCGAGTTCAGAATTACAAACAACACCCTCACCCAAACCGCCACATTCAGACCCAAAGGACTCTCCGGCAGGCTTTACTGGTACATTCTCATGCCTTTCCATCTCTCTGTTTTTAAAGGGATGATCCGGAAGCTGGCGAAGGACGAAGGACGATGGACGAAGGACGAGGGACGAAGGATGTTAGATGTTTGAGGATTTTCCATAATTTCGTATTTCATTTTCACATCACCACATCACCACATCACCACATCACCACACCACCATATCACCATATCACCACATGAACTTAGACATTCCCTTCGTCCGAAGTCATTTCCCCGCCCTTCAGAACGACTTCATCTTCATGGACAACGCTGGCGGATCACAGGTATTGGAATCAGTTATTGATCGCACAGCCGATTTCTTCCGCAACTACTATGTCCAGCTGGGAGCCTCCTACCAGGTTTCGGAGCGGGCTGGAAGCCTTTTAGACAAAACCATCAGCGAGCTGGCCGAATTTATCCATGCCCGGAACCCGAAAGAGATAGTGGTCGGCCCCTCAACCTCCATGTTACTCCGAATCCTGAGTATCTGCATCAGCCGCGAATGGAAGCCTGGAGATGAGGTGATCGTCACCAACTCCGACCACGAAGCCAATGTCAGTTGCTGGACAGACCTTGAGCAAAAAGGAATCGTGATTAAGACCTGGAAGATCAATCCTGAAACATTGCGGTTTGAAATGCATGATCTCGAGAAGTTACTCTCTGACAGAACCAGGCTGGTTGCAATGGTACATATCTCTAACATCCTTGGAACAATCAATCCCATCAAGGAGGTGGCAGCATTGGTTCATCAGGCCGGGGCCCTTTTCTGTGTTGATGGCGTTGCCGCAGTCCCGCACAGGCTGATCGATGTGCAGGAGTGTGACGCCGACTTCTATGTGTTCAGCACCTACAAACTATTTGGTCCGCACCTGGCGGTCTTATACGGAAAATTAGACCTGCTGCTTGAAATGGATGGCATCAATCACTATTTTTTCACCAAAGAGGATGTCCCCTGCAAATTTCAACCGGGAAATGTCAATTATGAACTCACTTTTAGCCTGGGAGCCATTCCTGCCTATTTTTCCAGGTTGCATGATCATCACTTCCCTGATGACACATCAAACGATTGCCGGAACAAATACCGCCGGAGTTATGATCTGATTGCCGGGTATGAAGAGCAACTGGCTGATAAATTGATTCGGTACCTGGAAACAAAATCCGTGATCAGGATTATTGGGGAGAAGAGCGGAAGCAGGGAAATAAGAGTGCCCACGGTCTCATTCGTGCACGACCAGTGCAGAAGTTCCGAGGTTGTTTCCCGGGTAGACCCATACCGGATCGGCATCCGCTACGGCGACTTCTATGCGAAAAAGATCATTCATGACCTTGGGCTCGATGAAAAGGATGGTGTTATCCGGGTCAGTCTGGTGCATTATAATTCCATGGATGAGGTATTTCGGTTGATTGAGGTGCTGGAAAAGGTATTGTGACCGGAGGAGTTTCCGACACAAAAAAGAACCCGCCTTTCCCGGCGGGTTCCAAACGATTGACCAACCTGATCAATCCTGATGTACTCTACCAATCAATCCAGATCAGTTAGAGGGGGCCCAAGTCGGCTTGTTGCGGAAAAACTCCACCCATCCTTCACGTGTCCCACGAATCTTAATCGTTCTAAACCTGTACTTTACAGTACCAACGTATAGGCCAGGCTGTTCAACTCGCAGTAAAGCCGGTGTCAGTTGCTGATACATGGCACAAACCAATCCTGGATTAGTCAGAGCCTGCTCAAGCGTAATCTTGATAACATTATCCTTCGACGGATGAGTTGGCTTCTCTGCAAAACTCATAAAGGCAAAGGAAACGATTGTTGCAATCAGTACTAATTTTAAAGCTTTCATAATAACCTCCGTGTTTTAATTAATAATTGGTTTCAAAATCTTTATGATCCAAAAGTATTCCGGTTTGTCTTCTGAAACGTGGCTGGAAATGGCTATATGTTTTTTTAGTGGTTTTCAGGGATACAGCTTATCTGTGGGGATTTACACATAAAGAGGCTGTCTCAGATGATGAGACAACCTCCCCCAGTTTTGCATTTGTTTACCAACCCGATTCTGAATATTGCCCTTACATGGCAACTGCTATAATAGTGATCAAGATGATGGAAAGAGGATAAATTAAGAATAGGGTCATTTCACATGTTTCTGCTAATGATTTCATGACAACCTCCTGTTTTAATTTGATTAATCTGGTTTCTTTTCGATGAAGAAGGATTTATTTCCTTAATCTTCACTCAACAAAATTATACCGGAACCAACCTGAATTCATGGCGGAAAACATCTATCATTTTTTTTAGTGGTTTTCTGCCACCGCAAGAGAACCTGATCCAAACCTCTCGTTTAATTTGACAACGTATCTGAAATTCACTACTTTTAGCATCATCTTTGACACATCGCATCATGATAAACATTCTAATCGCTGACGACCATCAACTCATGATATCAGGGATCAAATCGGCCCTGAGCGGCATCGAGGACTTTGAATTCGTTGCTGAAGCTGGCAATGGTTACCAGGTACTGGAGATTCTGGAATCAGGCATCCGGGTGGATGTGATCCTCATGGATATCAACATGCCCAAGCTGGATGGATTGAGTTGTACTAAAATGGTTAAAAAGAAGTACCCCGATGTCAGGATCATCGCCCTGTCACAGTATGATGAGAAAAGATTTGTGAAACTGATGGTGAAAAACGGGGCTTCGGGTTACATTCTGAAAGATGCCGGGATCGACATCCTTGAGACCGCGATCAGAAAGGTACATGCCGGAGAGAACTACTATTGCGACCGGCTTTCCGTAAGGTTGCTGGAACAGGAACTCAAAGCAGAGAATATCCGCTCTCTCTTCCCCAAACTCACCGAAAGGGAGGTAGAGGTCCTCAACCTGATATGCCAGGAGTTTTCCAGCCAGGAGGTCTCCGAAAAACTTTTCATCAGTTTCCATACTGTTGAAAGTCACAGGGCCAATCTAATGCAAAAGGCCGGCGTGAAAAATACCGCCGGCCTTGTACGCTGGGCTGTTGAGAACGACTACGTCGATTAAGTTACTTTATCGGGACAATACCCAATTATTAACCTTTAATTTTTTCGTCATGAACCTAAAAAAGAAACCGGAAAATGAAACGTACAAGCCATTGCAACGTCTTGACTTTGTGCATTTTATAAATCGTAATTCAGTGTCTATAAGAGCGAAACTAGTGGTGCCCTTACATGAAAACGAATCAATTACACCGCCTAAAAGTGTAAAGACTACCGGACTTTACAATTCACTGACGTTGATTGTCAATGGAGATGCAACCGGTCCGATAAGACTATGCAACCTGGAATACCATATTGAGTTTATACAAAAGCTAAAAAGTGATACTGAAGAGTTTGTTCGCCATGCCATTAAAACAAAATTGTATGAAAATTTTCTGAAAGTTTTTGTTGTAAACACGAAAGTTACCAAGAATCCAACAGAAGAGGTGACCAATACCATCTCCGAGGATGCAGATATTGAGGTGAGAAGATAATAAACGTGAGATGAGGAGAATCATTCTGAACGGGATATGTATGCTGGTAATTTCAGCCGGAATTACCCAACAAATACAGGCGCAGCTTGAAATGGGTCAGCTGGATAGTTTAAAGCAGGTGATAGCCAACCAGAGTGATCAACCGGAGAAGATTGATAACATCCTCATACTTGCCCGGGAGTACACCTATATTGATAAGGACGATGCCATGATGTTTGCAAAGCAGGCTCTTGCATTATCAGAACAACTGGAGTATAACAAGGGAAAGCTGGATGCACTTTACAGAATGGGCCTTGTACAAAAGAAGTTGGGAAACTACAACGAATCCTTCAGCCTCTACAAGGAACTACTTTCACTCAGCGAAGAACTGCAGGATAGTGTAAATATGGCAGATGGATACTTTCAATACGGGATCCTTTACCGGCTGCAGGGGAAAGAGAACTCAGCCATCTATTTCCACCAAAAAAGCCTGGCATTATACTATGCATTAAATAATCCGGGAGGCTTGATCAGCAACTATAACAGCATCGGGAATATATTCCAGAATATCGGAGAATATGATTCTGCAGCATTTTATTTTATGACAGCCATTAATCTGTGCAGAGAGACCAATGGGAAAGAAAAAAACCTGGCTACCATATACCTTAACCTCGGTGAGGTATTCCAGAACCTCGGTGACTATAAGAATGCAAAGGAATACCTGAATATGGCACTGGCATACTATACCCTGACTAAAAATGACAATGCCCGGGCACTAGCCTATACAAAACTGGGCAATGTGGCGAATGAGGAGATGCAGCTTGATTCTGCCCTCAATTACTACAGTATGGCAAAATCTATTTATGCCCGGGAAAATAATTTGAGGGGGATCAATGATCACTATGTCAACAGTGGGATTGTTTTTATGAAAAAAGGTTTGTACAAACCGGCATATTCAAACTTTTCACTTGCGCTGGCCTACTATATCAGGCAAAACCTTCCGGAAGGGATCATCGCGGCCTGGCAAAACATGGCTTCTGTACTTACCAGTCAAAAGCGATATGCTGAAGCATTGATCCTGCTGGACTCCTGTTACAACTTGTCGTACAGGACAGGACTGAAAAAGGAACGTCTTGACATGTTGAAGCAGATCTCTGACCTATATTATGAGTCGGGAGATTTCAGACAGTCAATTGACTATTCGACAAAATACAATGCTCTGAAAGACAGTATTTTTAAGCTTGATAAAGAGGAGATCGTTGCCGATCTGAGAATACGCTATGAGAGGGAACTTGACCAGGCGAAAATACTGGCGCTTGAAAATGAGAACCTGAGGAAGACCAAGCAGCGAAACACCTATTTGTTCACAGGTCTTGGAATCATAACCCTGATCCTGTTCCTGTTCATCTTTTTCAGATATAAAGCAAGGAAGGACAAGATCATATCTACTCAACGGATCCGGCAACTTGAGGAGGAGAAAAAACTGCTTGCAGCCCGCTTCCTCGTGGAGGGGGAGGAAAAAGAGCGTAAACGTATTGCCAAAGAATTGCATGATGGCCTGGGTGTACTGCTCTCGGTTACAAAGATGCAATTCTCTGCTATCAAAGATGCCAGCCCGGAAAACAAACCGTTGATTGAAAAGGCATCTCAGTTCCTTGAACAGGCGAGTGGTGATGTTCGGAAGATCTCTCACAACATGATGCCGGGACTCCTTACCAAACTTGGTCTCTGCGAAGCGCTGGAAGATCTTTTCGAAAAACTCACTGATACCGAAGGCATCCAGGCCATTTGCTACATAGAGGGACCGCGGGAACGGCTACCTGAAAACAAAGAGATTATGCTTTACCGGATCATCCAGGAGATGGTGAATAATACGCTGAAACATGCTGAAGCCGGCAAAATAGAGCTCCGGGTAAATGTCAGTCCCGGCCACCTGGACATTCGTTTTGCCGATAATGGAAAAGGATTTGAAGTAGCGGAAGGGATCGAAAAAAAGTCCATTGGTCTGCAGAGCATCTGGTCGCGGGTAAATTTCCTCGATGGCAATATTTCCGTAGAGTCATCTCCCGGGAAGGGGACTGTTTATACGATTAAGATACCGGTTTAAAATGGATCAATGTCTTTAATCTTTCGTATGACTGAGAAAAAACTTTTTGAAGTTTGCTTCCTCCCCCGAGTACTCGGGGGCGTCGCAATGACACAGACTCCGGCCATAAAGGAAGGGAAGTGGGGCGTGGCGGCATATAGCGCCGCCACGCCCCACTTCCCTGTTGTTATTCCAACGCGCCGTGTCATTGCGAACCAAAGCCGAAGGCGAAGGTGAAGCAACCCCTACCTTTATCCTTTGCCTTTGTCTGTAAATTCATGACTTATGCGACTGATAATCCTGAGGGCTTTCTTACTTCGAAATTAACTTTATACCGTCCTCAATCAGTTTTCTGACACCCTCTCCCCTCATTTTTTTCTCGTTGAGAAAACGGATGATATCCTGTTTCAGGGCGGTATCCATCTTCTTGAATTCAAGTATTTCAAGTATCTCAAGTGCACCTAACCAATCGTTGGAGTGGTCGGTTTTCAGCTCTTCCCATAATTGGGGCAGGGTGGCATATCCACAGTTTTGTTCCCTGATATTGCGCACATTCTGATAGATTGCATGAAGCTTTTTTGCTTCCTGGCTATGATGGATTTTATGAGTCTTCTCATCCGGGACGGGATAGGTCAGCCCATATAAATCCGGATCAGCAGGCCCTGCGAATGCCGATACGATACTGCTTCCGACAGCCATATCAAACATCCCCCAGGATGGTTCAAAAAGAGTTTCCCCTTCATATGTAACTGTACAATCGAAGAAACTGAGAAGAATAGCACGCTCTTCATGCGTTGTGATCGACTGTAGTATCCCTTTCACCTGAAGTCCGGATTCAAACACCAGAATAATTCTCTCCCCTTCTGAAATACCCAACTGCTCAAGCTCTTCCACCGAAAAATCCTCCAGAGAGCGCGCAAGTCCGGAGGGTCTGCCTACCGGAGATCCGAAACCCTGTGAATGGGATGCTGTTCCATGGCCCGGCAGCTCTTTCCCCTTAACATTGAGATTGGTTAGCCCGGTGGTTTTAAGATAGACCGGATTACCATTCTTTTCAATGACGCGTGTGAAAATGCCGGAGACCTGGAGCCCCGAACGGTACTCACATGTAGCCGGATACTCCGAGTGGATCGCTTTCCTGATCCCCTCCAGTCCACCTGTTCGTAATGCCATCGTGTCAGCGAACTGCTCCAGAACCTGTGACAGAGTTTCAAAATCGGGCGTTACAAAAAGCTGTGGTTGAGGTTCAGTAATATCGAAGCTGTAATTCACGGCATCGAGGGAGTAAGGTATCTTTTTCACGGCAGGTGTCAGGCAATGAAAGCTCTCGGCAATGGAAGAGAGTAATCCTGCGCCATAGATCCCTGGATCATCCACTTCACCAATCAAGCCGTACTCCACTGTCCACCAATGAAGATTCCGGATCATGGCGAGTTCAGATGGCTCCCCCTCCTCCTTGCCCAGGTTATCGATCATCTGTTCTGCATCTGCGATCTGTTGTTTGTCTGAATATGGATCTGCTTTCAGGATCGATAGGTGACGAATCGCTTCATACATCCGGTGATCCCAGGCAGAGGCAAATGCCTTGCTGCCTAACTCGCCAAACCTCTTAAGGTAATCGGCATAGAGAGGATCAGCAATAATAGGGGCATGTCCGGCAGCTTCATGAATGATATCGGGAGCAGAGGTATATCCTATCTGGTCGACCGGACGAATATCCGCCGCGATTACCAGCACGTTGTAGGCCTGGAACTCCATGAAAGCAGAAGGTGGAATAAACCCGTCCACTGCAACAGCAGCCCATCCGATCTCCCTGAGAATACGGTTCATCCCATACATATGGGGGATAGTATCAATGCTGATGCCGGTCTTCCGCAATCCATCGATATAGGACCCATGAGCAACCCTGGAGAGGTACTCTACGTTTTGCCTCATGATATATCTCCATACGGCATGATCCTGTGCCGTATAATTGTTGTAAGGCTGATCTATAACCAGACTGAGCAGATGCTTAGGTAACTTCTCCAGGACTTCATTCATCTCCATATCAAACTCTCTCTTCTTATTATTAAGGCTATTAATACTTGTCTAACTTGTCTAACCTGTCTAACCAGCCTAATCTGTTAAACGGGTTTCGCTAGTTCGAATAACGATCCGCCACTGGCCCTAACGTAAAAATCACCTCCCATTCTGCCAACAAGATCAATCTTGTTCGGGTCTATCCTGCCATTGCTGTCAAGGACCGCTGGGTTTACATGCATCCTGAGAATTTCGCAAATGACCAGGTTCCCGGCACCACCACTGATCCCTGTTTCGATAACCTGCAGCACCTTGCATTCGAACTGTACAGGTGACTCCTTTACCCTGAATGGCTTAACAAGTTGCGACGGTTCCATAGTGAATCCCACCATCTCAAATTCATTCACCCCTTTGTCAAAATCGGCGCTGGCATTGTTAACCTGCTTTACCATTGCATAATTCACCACGTTGATCACTACCTCCGGGACCTCTTTTACATTTTCATAACTGTGCTTGGTTGTATTGTCAAGCCCACGCCTTGCCGGGGAGAAGATCAGGATGGGCGGATTGGCTCCGAAAGCATTGAAAAAGCTGAAGGGAGAAAGATTCGGATTTCCGGCTTTATCGATGGTGCTTGCAAACGCTATCGGCCGGGGAGCAACGGCTCCCAGCATTGTACCATGAAACAACTGAACAGGGGTCTCGCTGGGGTCGAAATGGATATATTCGGTGTTTGTATCTTTCATAACAGGTTATTATTATTTTTTTGCAGGAAGTATTCTGGTTGTAACCTCGCCGAAGCCTATCCGTAGCCCATTTCTCACAGCATATCCGCGCATGATGATGGTATCATTGTCGTGTATGAATTTCCGCTCACTGCCATCCGGCATCTGTACTGGCCTGGTTCCTTTCCAGGCAATTTCCAACATTGACCCGAATGAACCGGGGACATGACCACTGATTGTCCCTGAAGCATACATATCACCCACATTGATATTGCATCCGTTCACCGTATGATGAGCGAGTTGCTGGGACATATTCCAGTACATGAATTTGAAGTTAGAATGGCAAACCCGGTGAGCAGTACCTCCATCAGGCTGGATAAGCACATCGAGCTGGATGTCAAAATTCCGACTCCCCTCACTCTGCAGATATGGCAATACATCAGGTTCCTGTTTTGGCCCCTCTACCCGAAAAGTCTCCAGGGCATCGAGCGTAACAATCCAGGGAGAAGCAACCGAACCGAAGTTTTTCCCGAGGAAAGGACCCAGCGGAACATACTCCCACTTTTGAATATCACGGGCCGAAAGGTCATTGAAGAGAACCATCCCAAAGATGTACTCTTCGGCCTCCTTCACCGGGATAGAATCACCCAGAGAGCTTTTCTTTCCTGCAATAAAGGCCATCTCTAATTCAAAGTCAACCTGATTACTGGGGCCAAATTCAGGGTGTTCCGCTCCGTCGGATTTGGTCTGCCCTTTGGGCCTGTGAATGGGTGTTCCGGAGACTACAATCGAAGAGCTTCTTCCATGGTATCCTACCGGGATATGCCTCCAGTTAGGCAGCAGGGCATTTTCGGGATCGCGGAACATGATGCCGACATTCGTCGCATGCTCAATACTGGAGTAAAAATCGGTATAGTCACCAACCTCCACAGGAAGTAACATCTCAACCTCATGAATAGCGTGGATGATAACGGAATGGTCTTTCACACGTTCACGAAGGAAGGTGTTCCCCGATTCAAAAAGCTCCATCAGTCTGCTCCTCACTGCCCGCCATGTAGGTCTTCCAAGGGAAATAAAGTCATTCAACGAAGGCTTCAGGAACACTTCCGGGACAATATGCAGGTCGTGAAAATACCCCAGAGTTGCCAGGCTGTAGAGGTCAATAACTTTATCGCCTATCCGCGAAGCCGCTCTGGGAGAAACCCCTTCATAGCGGATTATCCCGAAAGGGATGTTCTGAATCGGGAAATCACTGCTCTCCGGAACAGAGATCCATGAGGAAAGTGAGGGATTGTTTATGTCGTTCATAGCTTTATTTTGATCCCGGATGCCGGATGCCGGATAAATCGAAAATCGAATAATTCGTAATTCCTTACAGTGTTCCCCTGCTCTCCTGCTCCAGCTCAATCGATTCGAAGAGAGCTTTGAAGTTTCCTTTTCCAAACGATTTAGCCCCTTTTCGCTGAATGATCTCGAAAAAAACCGTAGGTCTGTCCTCAACGGGTTTGGTAAATATCTGCAGAAGATAACCTTCGTCATCCCTGTCAACCAGCACACCGAGTTCCTGCAGCGGGCTCAGAGCTTCATCGATACTCCCTACACGGTCCAGCACTGTTTTATAATATGTATCAGGGATTCGAAGAAACTCTACTCCACGGTTGCGAAGTTTGGTAACGGTTTCTATAATGTTATTGGTTGCCATTGCCACATGCTGAACTCCCGGGCCCCTGTAGAAGTCGAGATACTCCTCGATTTGTGATTTCTTCTTACCATGGGCCGGTTCATTAATCGGGAATTTGATCCTGTAGTTACTGCTGGCCATCACCTTGCTCATGAGAGCAGTATATTCTGTTGAGATATCTTTGTCATCGAATGATATCAGTTGCGTGAACCCCATCACGTCAGCGTAAAATTTACCCCAGATGTTCATCTCATTCCAGCCGACGTTACCGACCATATGATCGACAAAAAGCAAACCCACATCCTCAGGTTTATAGAGGGGATTCCATGAGATATAACCCGGTAGAAATATCCCGTTATAGTTTCTGCGTTCCACAAAGAGGTGAACCGTCTCACCATAGGTATCAATTCCCGCGGTAACTACTTCACCCGACTCGTCTTTGTCAACCCTGGGAGCCAAATAGCTTTTTGCTCCCCGTTTGATCGTCTCCTCATATGACTTCCTGGCATCATCAACCCAAAGTGCAACAACTTTTACCCCGTCACCATGCAGTTTGCAATGTTCTGCAATGAGGGATTCTGGAGTTAATGCTGTAGTCAAAACAAAGGTGATCTTCCCCTGTCTGATGACATAGGATGTCCGGTCTTTCAAACCGGTTTCAAGACCTGCATATGCCAGGGGCTGAAAACCAAATGCAGTTTGGTAATAATGAGCTGCCTGCTTGGCATTGCCCACGTAAAACTCTACATAGTCGGTTCCATTAATCGGGAGGAATTCCTCTGCACCGGATCCTGGATCCTGGATCCTGGATCCTGGTTTCTGTTCAGTATTCATAATTTTATTTGTCTATATTGTCCAACCTGTCTAACCTGTCCAACCTGTCAGGCGAGGCATCCCTCTTCCCTAATCCCTAATCGCTAATCGCTAATCGCTAATCGCTAATCCACGACCTGTAATAATCCGGGTTCTCGATAGCCATTGCCTGTTCTGTAATCTTGAGCGGCTTGAATGTGTCTACCATAACCGCCAGTTCTTTTGTCTCTTTTGCCCCAATACTTCGCTCTACTGCTCCGGGATGTGGGCCGTGAGGAATTCCGGTGGGGTGGAGAGTGATCATGCCCTGTTCAATGTTATTCCGGCTCATGAAATCTCCATCAACATAATAGAGTACTTCGTCGGAATCCACGTTGCTATGATTGTAGGGAGCCGGGATTGAGTCGGGGTGATAGTCGTACAATCTCGGCACGAAAGCACAAACCACAAAGGTGGGTGTTTCAAATGTCTGATGAACCGGGGGAGGCTGATGCAGCCGGCCGGTAATCGGTTCAAAATCATGGATCGAGAAGGCAAACGGATAATGATTGCCGTCCCAACCGATCAGGTCAAACGGATGGGTGGTAAAATGGTAAGTCCATATCCGGTCATCACGTTTGATCTTCACCAGGAAGTCTCCTGTTTCATCATGGGTTTCCAGCTCACCGGGAGGACGGATATCGCGTTCACAGAAGGGCGAATGCTCCAGTAACTGACCCGATTTATTCATATATCGTTTGGGGAACCGAAGTGGGGTGAATGACTCAACAATGAAAAGCCTGTTCTCATCTCCACTGAATTCCATCCGGTAAATAACTCCTCGTGGAATTATCAGGTGGTCACCATATCCAAAAGGGATGTTTCCGTACATCGTCCGAAGCACACCTTTACCCTTGTGTATAAAGATCATCTCATCTGCCCCCGAATTCTTGAAGAAATAGTCTGTCATTGATCGTCTGGGAGCAGCAAGACTTATGTGAAGGTCACTGTTGACAAGGACAGGAATCCGGCTTTCCAGGTAGTCATCACTGGCGGGAATATCCATCCCGCTGAAGCTGCGGTGCTGCATATTCTGATCAATGGATATTTTGGGAGCAACGGAATAGGAGTCATCGATACGGTCGACCAGGGTTGGAGGGTGACAATGATATACGAGTGAATAGCTGTCAGAGAACCCTTCTGTAGAGACCAACTCTTCCGCATAAAGTCCCCCATCGGGTTTCTTGAAAACAACATGTCGTTTTCGTGGTATCTGGCCAAGTGTATAATAATGTGGCATGATGCAATGATTCAGGTGTGAGTCAGAGAACTTCAAATTAGCTCAATCCGATACAAATTTAAATTAATTCTAAATAAAAACAATAATTTTGCAGAAAAAACATGCTACTATTTTCCCCATATCAGCTTGGACAACTAAAATTGACAAACAGGATCGTAATGGCACCGCTAACTCGTTCGCGAGCGATCGGGAACCAGCCGAACGAACTGATGGCAACATATTACAGTCAGCGGGCCGGAGCGGGGGTGATCATTTCGGAAGGAATCGCGCCCTCCCCTAACGGGTTGGGTTATGCCAGGATTCCCGGGCTTTTTTCAAATGAACAGGTTGAAGGATGGAAACGGGTTACCAATGCTGTACATAATGAGGGTGGGAAGATCTTCGCCCAATTGATGCATACAGGCAGAATGAGTCATCCTGTCAACATGCCTGCCGGAAGCACGATCATCGCTCCGTCAGCAATCTCTGCTGGAATGGAGATGCGAACCGATCAGGGAATGCAACCGTTGCCGGTCCCGGAAGAGATGAGTCTATCAGATATCACCCAAACTCAAACTGAGTATATCAAAGCGGCCATGCTTGCCATGGAAGCCGGCTTTGACGGAGTGGAGATCCATGGAGCTAATGGCTATTTGCCTGAACAGTTTCTCTCTCCTTACAGCAATGTAAGAAATGATGATTACGGCGGGAATATTGAGAACCGATGCCGGTTCGTTCTGGAGCTTGCAGAAAAAGTTGGACAATCAATTGGGTTTGATCGCGCTGGTATCCGACTCTCGCCTTATGGTGTTCATGGGGGCATGAAATACTACCCCGAACTCGATGAAACATACATACATCTTTCTCAGGGGCTTGAATCCCTTGGACACCTCTATATCCACCTGGTAGATCATAGTGGGTTAGGAGCACCGGAGGTCCCCTGGAGAATAAAAACAGCTATCCGGAAGCAGTTCAGCAGAATCCTTATTCTCTCTGGCGGATATACAAAAGACAAGGCCGAGAAGGATCTGGCATCGGGAACGGCCGATTTGATTGCATTCGGGAAGCCGTTTATCAACAATCCCGACCTTGTTAAACGAATGGAGAACAACTGGCCTCTCTCCGACAACCTTGACCCTTCAACATTCTACTCATCAGGTGAAAAGGGATACACGGATTGGCCAACTTTCAATTAAAAACCGTACTTTTACAATCGAAACCAAACTATTATTTCCATTCCATATGAAAAAATTACTCCTTATCTCTTTAGGGCTGATTTTCTGTTCATTAACAATGAATTCACAGTCCGCTGACCCCTCTTTCACATCACATGAGAACTCTGGGAACTATCCCTTATGGGTATCAATGATGCAGGATCCTGACGCCAACTTCTTTGCGACACAGGAGGCATTCAACAACTACTGGAAAGACCGCACCATCACGAAAGGATGTGGCTGGAAAGTATTTAAACGCTGGGAATATATGATGCGTGACCGAATCTCTTCCGATGGAGTGAAACCGTCGCCGGATGCCACCTATTTGGCTTTTAACGACTATATACAAAATACCCGCTCCGCTAGTGGAGCCTGGACCTCCCTGGGACCGTCACTGATCCCTCTGCCCGGACCTGCCGGTTACGAAGGATTGGGACGGCTTAACAATATCGCTTTTGATCCAACTGATCCTGATAAGTGGTATGTTGCTGCCCCTTCAGGAGGCATGTGGATGACCAGCGACGGAGGCTCCACCTGGGAGACACACACCGATACGCTTCCAACACTCGGTGTATCATCTATTGTTGTTGATTATGTTAACCCTGATATCATTTACATCGGCACCGGTGACCGCGATGCAGGTGATGCGCCCGGAATGGGTATTTTCAAGAGTACAGACGGAGGATACAGTTGGGTTCAATCAACGCTTGGAATGGGTAACAAAACGGTTGGAGAGATCCTGATGCATCCCACCAACAATCAGATCCTTATTGCAGCTACAAACAGTGGTGTATACAGGAGCACTGATGCAGGCGCGAACTGGACCAGTTCGGCTACAGGCAACTTCAAAGATCTCGACTTCAAACCCAACGACCCGAACATCGTTTATGGAGCTTCAGGTTCAAGCTTTTTCCGCTCTACGGATAATGGCATAAACTGGGCTCAAATTACCTCCGGCCTCACAGGCGCTCAGCGTGGCGTTATTACTGTAACTCCGGCTAACCCCAATTATGTGTATTTCGTGCAATCCAACAGCAGCAGTGGGTTCAAAGGACTTTACCGTTCCACTGATGCCGGACTTAACTTTACTACCCGTTCCACCTCTCCGAACATCCTCGACTGGTCATGCGATGGCTCAGGCAGCGGGGGACAGGGATGGTACGACCTCTCCCTGGCAGCAGATCCGCTGAATGCGGAGATTATTTACGTTGGAGGTGTTGATACCTGGAAATCGACCAATGGTGGTACCTCATGGGCAATCAACTCTCACTGGTATGGCGGATGCAATGTGCCAGCCGTTCATGCCGACTGTCATTATCTGAAATATTCGCCGGTTGACGGGAAACTCTATGCCTGCAATGATGGCGGTGTCTATAATACCAGCAACGGAGGGAATACCTGGACCGATTATACAGAAACCATGACCATCGGTCAGATCTACAAACTGGGACAGGCTCAAACGGTGAAAGAAAAGGTGATCAACGGCTTCCAGGATAACGGCACCTATACCTATATGGGGACTGAATGGTGGGCTACAGGCGGAGGCGACGGCATGGAGTGTGCTGTCGACTATTCCAATGCGGCATATACCTACCATACGATATACTATGGCGACATCTTCAGGAAATACAACAACGGCGGTGAGAAGAAGATCGCCGGAGAAGGCACCTACGGCATCACTGAAGGCGGTGCATGGGTGACTCCCTTTATCCTACATGAAACCAATCCTGAAGCGATGTTTGTTGGCTATAAAAATGTATGGAGATGTGAAAATATCAGAGGTGGCAGCCCTAACTGGTCAAAAATTTCCGATTGGGGTACCGGGAACAACTGTGTTGTGGTGGAACAATCTCCTGCTAACACTGATATCCTCTACGTTGCCAGATATGATAACCGGCTTTTCCGCTCGGAAAATTGCAACGATGCCGCTCCCGACTGGGTTGAAATAACTTCATTCATGCCGGCATCGGGTTATCCGACCGACATCGAAGCTCATCCAACTGATCCGGATGTTGTTTACATCACTATGGCTAACGGTGTGTATAAATCCACAGACAAAGGACTTAGCTGGACCGAGATAACAGGCAGTCTGCCCAACATCCATATGAGCACCATCACATATTATAAAAATGCGATGGAAGGCCTTTATGTCGGAACAGATGCCGGAGTATATTACAAAGATGCTTCGATGACCGACTGGATTCTGTTTAGCAGTGGGCTCCCCGTCAGTGTCATAATAACCGAATTGGATATCTATTATAACGAGGACACAGTTTCAAATGACGCTATCCGTGCCAGTACATATGGCAGAGGGTTATGGGGATCAGATATGTACCACGGCATCCCGGCTGCTGACTTTGAAGCCGATAAAACCACAGTTCCTGTGGGTTGCGGTGTCAATTTTACCGACCTCTCCAATGGTGTTCCCACCCAATGGCTCTGGACCTTTGAAGGCGGCACACCCTCCTCCTCTACTGTAAAACATCCTGCTGATATCGTGTACAATACTGTAGGTACTTACGAAGTGAAGATGGTTGCCACCAATGAAGCGGGAACCGACTCAATCACCAAAGCCGGATACATTACCGTGAGCGATAACCTGCTTCCGGAAGTTGATTTCATGGCCGATAAAAATGTTATTTGCGCCGGGGATGAGGTGTATTTCACGGATCTGACCCAATACTGTCCCTCCTCCTGGAGTTGGCAGTTCTCCCCAAATAATGTGGTTTACCTGGAAGGAACTACTATGAACAGCCAGAATCCCATCGTGATGTTTACCCAAAATGGCGCCTACACAGTAATATTGACAGCCACGAATGCAATTGGCACCTCCAGTGAAACCAAAACGGAATTTATCATGAACGGGGGATACCAACTCCCCTTTACTGATGATTTTGAGACCGGTTTTTCTACACAGTTCTGGACCATCGAAAACCCTGACAACCGGATCACCTGGGATACGATCTCGATACCCGGGACCTCCCCGGAGAATAAAGCAGCCTGGATGAATTTCTATGATTACATCTTTATGTATAAGCGTGATCGTCTGATCAGTCCGGGATTTGATCTGACCAATTACCATAATGTCGTCCTGACCTTCCGTCATGCCTATGCACAGCGGGACCCGCTAAAAGATTCCCTGATCATCCTGGTATCTGACGATTGCGGATCTACGTTTACCCGCGTTCTGGCCCTCGGCCCTGATGGCACTCCTGACACATTTGTGACACATGAGCCCACAATGGACGAATTCTTTCCGGAGAGCGTTGGTGATTGGTGCAGCGGCAACTATGGCGTCAACTGCTACAATGTGGATCTCAATGCCTACTCCTGGAAACCCAACGTGAAGATCGCCTTTGAGTCATACAACCGCCGCGGGAATAACCTCTTTCTCGACGATATTACCCTGACCGGAATCGTTGGGATCCCCTCCGCATCAGATCACCGCCAGTCTGTTCTGGTCTATCCGAATCCGACCGACGGCATGGTAAATATAACGATTGACCAGCTTGAAGGCAATGCCACTCTGGGATTATACACTATGCAGGGACAGAACATCATCTCGGAACAAATCGCAGGCACAAAAGAGAGGACAACACATCAGTTTAACCTGAGTTCACTTAGCAAAGGTGTTTATTTCCTTAAAGTAATAACCAGTAAATCAACACTGGTAAAAAAGATCGTTAAAGAATAACAAAACACTACAGCCCTATGAGCCGACTACTTGGAATACTAAGCATTCTACTCCTTTCCACATTGAGCTGGAGTCAGGCCGCCTGGCGCCCTGGCGAGATGGAGGCTAAAGTCTACCTTCATACCCCCGGGGATATTGTCACCCTGAAAAACCTGAAGCTGATGAATGAGCCTGGTTTGGAGAACGGTGTAGTAATGTCATGGGTCTACCTGACCCCTGCCGAACTTGAAAAGCTGGAACACTCAGGACTGGACTACCTGATAACAATTCCTGACCTGAACGACCATAGTCTGCACTTCTGGGATCTGGCAATACTGGAAAGTTATCATAACTACACCCAGGTAGTTGCACTCGCCGACAGCCTGGCTGCAAACTTCCCCGCCATATGTAAGAAAATCCTGCTTGGCACAACCCTGCAAGGCCGTCAGATGGGAATTCTCAAGATCAGTGACAACGTGGATGATGATGAAAACGAACCGGAACTGATGTTCGACGGAGGGATACATGGCAACGAGATCATGGGGCCCGAGATTGTAATCAGGTATGCGCGGGAATTGTGTCTCGGATATGGAAGTGACAGCACCTATACCGACCTTATCAACAACCGGGAGATCTGGCTTTACTACCTTGCTAATCCGGATGGATTCGCGAATGGAAGCCGATACAACTCGAACGGTGTTGACATCAACCGTGATGTTGGTTTTATGTGGGGTGCGGAAGGGTTTAGTACGGCACCGTTTTCACAACCGGAAACCAGGATCTTGCGCAATCTGTGGCTCGAGCACAACTTTGTATTGTACAACAATTTTCATGGAGGAACTGAGGTGATATCATTACCCTGGAGTTATCGGGTTTCCGAGCCTGCTGACTGGGGGCATATCAATCAACTCGCCTCTGTCTATTCCTCTGCTTCGGGTTATCCCAACCTCGGTTACGGGCAGGGATGTGTAATCATGTATCAAATCTTTGGTGCTACTAAGGATTTCAATTACGGATCCCTTGGTCAGGTAGGCTGGTCCATGGAGATATCAAATTTAAAAGAGCCCCCTGCCAGCCAGATACCGACCTACTACAATTACAATGTCCCTGCTATTACCGAGATGATCAATCGGGTGGGATGGGGTGTAGAGGGTATTATCACAGATAATATAACCGGGAGTCCTGTAAAAGCAGCTGTTTTTGTCGGCTCTTACTACCCTGTGTATACTCAGGCTGATGTTGGGGATTACCATAAATATGTACTTCCCGGGACCTATACAATTATTGTAAAAGCCAGCGGTTATCAGACAAAGACCGTTACCGGAGTAACGGTACCTTCACAGGGATCTGTAATAAAAAATATCCAGCTTACCCGGACTCCCGGCAGATATGCCTACCGGACAATTGTGACCAACATTCCATATTTCCCAAGTTCAGGAATTTACTATGACGAATCGTATGTTCCCGGATTTATAGGCCCACCCGATTCTGTCAATTACAGTCTGGGTCGTAGTGGGTATATTATCATAGACATGGGGGATACAATCTATGATGGAACGGGTAATGACTTCAAGGTTTTCGAGGGAGATACATCGCCAGAAGGCTATTATTGCCACGTGAGTCAGAGTATGGACGGCCCCTGGACCAACCTTGGATCCGCTACAGGAACCACAGCCTTTGATCTATCCACCGCACCCATTTCCGGTATCCGGTACGTTAAGATTACGGATGACGGCGACGGACAAACCAATGTCAACGATGCCGGGTTCGATCTGGACGGGATCGAAATCCTGACACCTCCTCTGATTGCTGATTTTATAGCCGGTAATAATTCTCCCTGCATGGGAGATGCCGTAACTTTTTTCGACATGTCTATCGGAAATCCAACGTCATGGTTGTGGCAATTCCCTGGCGGAACCCCGGCAGCTTCTATCCAGCAGAATCCTGCAGGCATCCTTTATGCTACTCCTGGATCGTATAATGTAACCCTGAGCGTCCTGAACAGTTTTACTCAGGTAACGCTTACCAAAGAGTATTTCATCCAGGTCGGAGCCTCCCCGGTGCCTCCATCCACACCATCCGGCCCCTCAATTGTATGCCAGAATGAGATTACTGAATATACAACCACAGGTTCGGCTTCTGCCAACAGTTTCATCTGGGATCTTAGCCCGGAAGATGCCGGTACCGTTTCAGGTATATGGAATGTAGGAACAGTGAACTGGAATGACAGTTATATCGGAGCTGCTTATCTAAAAGTTAAAGAGGAAACATCCTGTGGAGTAGGTCCTTTCTCTGATAGCATCGTTGTTACGGTTGACGCCTGTACAGGTTTGACAGACCCGGTTTTCTCTCCTTCAGTGAGGATCTATCCGAACCCCAGTACAGGCACATTTTATCTGGCTGTGAGCCTCATGGAACAAGCAGTATGCGATATCCTGACAGTTCAGGGCAAGGTGGTTTATTCAACCCTCCTGGAAAAGCCACCTGAACCGAGAAAGATATCCCTTCCGAATCTAACCAAAGGCATTTATTTGTTACGCATACAGTCTGACAACCAAAACGTTATTAAAAAATTGATCATTCATTAAAGAAGTTCCCATGAAGAAACTACTAATAGTTCTTCTTATCGGCCTGGCTGCATGCAGCTCTTCCGAAGATCGTCAAAAAGAGGCAAGGAAAGAGATGCTGAGCACCGACCGGGCTTTTTCAGCCCTGAGTGCTGAGAAAGGTATGCAGGAAGCATTTCTTTATTATGCCGCCAATGATCTGGTTAAATTGCAGGAAGGGAGATTTCCTGTGATCGGGAAAGAGGCTTTGAGAAACTCATTTGAAGGTGTTTTCGATAGCATGTATCGTCTGACCTGGGTGCCTGTAATGGCAGAAATGAGTATATCATGCGACCTGGGCTACACATTCGGTAACTACGAGCTTTATGATTTTACCCGGGGAGAGGTTCGCTTCGGCAACTATTTTACCGTCTGGAAAAAAGAGAATGACGGAACCTGGCGTTGGGTTTTGGATGGGGGTAATTCAACGCCTATGCCCGAATAACTTACTCCCGGATGGTATCCAATTCTCACGGTAAACTCTGGAGTACCAGTTTCTTCTTTATGGCGATCGGGAATCTTCTGATGGCCACCGGGTTTTACTTCCTGATACCAACCCTTCCGATCTACGTGATCGATGTGCTACATGCAAAAACCAGTGATGTCGGCTATATTCTTGCAGCTTACACCGTATCAGCTTTGCTCATCCGACCCTTTATTGGGATTGCTCTGGACACCTGGGGCAGAAAATGGATCTACCTCATCTCCCTGCTGATTTTTACCCTGACCATCCTCCTGTATCCGTTAATTCTGACTTTCGGTGTACTGTTACTCCTCCGGTTCTTCCACGGATTCTCCTGGGGTGCTACCACAACAGCTGGGATGACTGTGGTGGTGGATATTATTCCTCCACAAAAACGTGGCCGGGGAATTGGTTACTTTGGTATTTCCTTTACTCTCGCGATGGCTATCGCTCCTGTTCTAGCCCTGCTGATCCTTGAAACCTGGGGATATTTTGAAATGTTCTATATCGCAGCCCTTTTTTCTTTCTGTGGGTTGGTGATGGTCCTCTTTGTCAGGTATCCGGTATTTCAAACCCAGCAGGTGAAGAGCAGGATCACCTGGAAACGGTTCATTGAGCCAAAAGGGATTCCCATATCCATCCCGATGGCCCTGTTTGGCACTACATTTGGAGGGGTGGTATCCTTTATTACTCTATATGACAAAGAGCTGGGATTGGAGCAAGCAGGCAACTTCTTTCTGATACTGGCAGGCGGAGTTACAGTCTCACGGCTCTTTGCCGGACAGGTCTTCGACAGATATGGCCCTACATACCTGATGATCGGTGGCTTCGTGGCGAATATCGCAGGACTTCTGTTCCTTGGTCTCATGCTGAACATCACTGGATTTCTGGTTGCCGCCGGCCTGATAGGACTGGGTGTCGGAATCCTGATGCCCACTCTTCAAACGATGGTCAACAATGTTGTAACAGTTCACCGCCGTGGAGCGGCCAATGCTACATTGATCACTGCTTTTGATCTTGGCATAGGACTTGGTTCCCTGGGGCTTGGATACCTTGCTGAATGGATCGGTTTTGATGGCATGTACCTGGTCTGCATGGGTATTGCAGTTCTCTCCGTGATATACTATTTCTGGCATGTGCGAGGATTTTATGCGAAGAATGTGAGGCATGATATATAAGATAACAATGCACCTCAACCCCCGGCCCCTTCTCCTCAAAGAGAAGGGGAGAGATTCCCTCTCCTTGAGGAGAGGGTTAGGGTGAGGTGGATAACCAATTTCAAATTTCTATCTAACATTTTGATCAAATAAATCATGACTCTTTTTTACGCTCCCAACATTGTCCCTCCCTCCCACTCCTTTGACCGTGAAGAATCTGCTCATATTGTTCGTGTTCTCCGGTTGAAGGAAGGAGACCGGGTGCACCTGACCGACGGAAAAGGGACTCTGTATGAAGGCGAAATTCTTGTTGCCCAACCAAAACACTGTGAAGTCACCCTTCTCTCTCATACGCTCATACCCTCACACCCACATACCCTACACGTTGCTATTGCTCCCACAAAAAATATCAACCGGTTTGAATGGTTCCTCGAGAAAGCAACTGAGATTGGGATCGACGAGATTATTCCACTTATATGTGCCCATTCGGAGCGTAAAGTCGTAAAAACAGAGCGGCTTCGGAAGATTCTGGTTGCGGCCTTGAAACAGTCGCTGAAAAGTTGGTTGCCAGCCCTTCATGAACCACAAACATTTCATGCTCTCATCAGGCAGGGGTTCGTGGGTCAGAAATTCATTGCTTATTGCGAAACCGGTTCTGAGGAGTTACTGCAAAAAGTTTATATCCCTGGCAAGTCCGCCCTGATCCTGATAGGCCCCGAAGGTGATTTCTCTCCTGAAGAGGTAGTTAAGGCTATGCAAGAGGGCTTTATTCCAGTAAGCCTGGGAACAAGCCGGCTGCGTACAGAGACCGCGGGGGTTGTGGCCTGTACGATCGTAAATATGGTGAACTGGTGAACTGGTGAGTTGGTGAACTGGTGAACTGGTGAGGCCTGTTGCGAGGAGCGTAGCGACGCGGCAATGGTGAGATGGTGAAATTTGATTGCCGGCTGCCAACTGTAGACTGCAGACTTTCTAGTATCTTTGTCAACCATCAATTCACTGGCATGAAAAGATCCCTGTTTCTTCTTCTAATCCTGATCACAGGCCTCTCCGCTACTCCGCCCTCCTTCCAGATTGCGTTGCTGAAATACAACGGAGGGGGAGATTGGTATGCCAATCCTACCTCCCTGCCGAATCTCGTTAAGTTTGCAAATCAAAATCTTGGAACCAATATCAGCGAAGAAATAGCTACGGTGGATGTGGGAAGTAAAGAGATATTTAACTTTCCCGTAGTCCATATGACCGGCCATGGGAACGTACTTTTTTCGCAAAAGGAAGCGCAGAACCTTCGGGGGTACCTCCTTGCTGGTGGATTTCTTCACATTGACGATAACTATGGACTGGATAAATACATTCGACCACAGATGAAGCTGGTCTTCCCCGAACTTGATTTTACCGAACTCCCCTATTCCCACCCAATATATCATCAGAAATACAACTTTCCCAACGGCCTGCCAAAAATTCACGAACACGACAATAAAGCGCCCCATGGATTTGGCCTGATCTGGAAAGGGAGGCTTATCTGTTTCTATACCTATGAGAGTGACCTGGGAGACGGGTGGGAAGACCCGAGGGTACATAACGACTCAGACGCAACCCGCCAGGATGCTCTCCGGATGGGAGCGAATATCCTGGAATTTGCTTTTACACAAGAGTTGTGAACTGGTGAGTTGGTGAGTTGGTGGGTAAGATGTTTTGTATTAACTTTGAGGCTCTAGTCTCTTATACATGCAACTATTCTAATTAATGGAGGGTCACTAAATATGTCCTTTTCAGAATTTCTTGAGTACCATCTCATTGATATAGGAAACTTCTCTCTTACAGTTTCTGAACTATTTTTCATTGTAGTGATTTTCATCGCTACATGGATACTCCTTTTCCTGATAAAAAGAGTGGTTGTCAAAACCATGTCGAAAAACAAATATGTAGCCGGCCGGCAATACTCCGTTTTTCTCCTTGTAAGATATTTAGTCTGGATCATTGCCCTCGTCCTGATTATCGAAACAATCGGCGTAAAAGTCACCTTCCTTATCGCCAGTTCAGCGGCACTGCTGGTTGGTCTTGGTTTGGGTTTGCAACAGATTTTCCAGGACATCGTTTCAGGTATTTTCATACTTTTCGAAGGGACTATCAAGGTGGATGACATCCTTGATGTAGGTGGTATTGTTGGGAAAATCAAAGAGATACGTTTACGTACCTCTACCCTTTTGACACGAGACGGAACAGTTTTGATCATACCCAACCACAAGTTCGTCAATGAAAATGTGATCAACTGGAGCCATAATCTGAAGCCCACCCGGTTTCGTGTGCAGGTTGGAGTCTCTTATACATCAGATGAGGTGCAGGTTAGGGATATTTTGTACCAGTGTGCTGCCGAACACCCCGAGGTTATTAACGACCACCCAAAGATGAAACCGATCGTGCGAATCATTGATTTCGGGGATAGTGCAATAGTTTTTGAAATCCTATTCTGGAGCCACGATATGTTCTGGATCGAAAATATCAAGAGTGATATTCGTTTTAAGATCCGTGAAAAATTCCGGGAAGAGGGAATCGTGATCCCATTCCCGCAAAGGGACGTGCATATGATCCAACAATAATTGTACATCATTGCACATCATTGCACATCATTGCGCAAGATTGCACATGATTGCATCTGAGTTATTGATTGATAGCATTGGTGGCAATGGTGGTAATGGTGGTAATGGTGGCAATGGTGGCAATGGTGGCAATTATTCCATTTCGTTCAGCTTCTCCTCCAGCACCCTGATCCTTGCTTCGGCGTCAGCCTTTTTCTTCTGTTCCAATTCAACCACCTGCCTGGGAGCATTATTGACAAAACGCTCATTGCTGAGTTTTTTATCTACAGTGGATAAAAACCCTCTGGTATAGGTCAGCTCCTCCTCTACTTTCTGGAGTTCCTCTTCTGCATTTATCTGAACAGAGAGCGGGATATAAAATTCGGTCGACTTTACTACAAATGAAAATGCCTCTGGCTGCTTCTCTGACACATATATCAATTCATCTATACCACACAGTTTCATCATTACCTCATCGAAAGTTGTATCAACTTGCTCCTCATTATTCTTCTTAACCATCAGTTGAATAACCTCTTTTTGAGGAATATTCTTCTCTTTTCTGACAGTACGTATCGCTGTAACCACCTCCCGGGCAAATTCGAAGGACTGCAATAACACTTGATCCGGGATCCTCGATCCGGGATCCTCAGTATGGGGCTTGAGACTTGGAATTTGAGACTTGGGACTTGGTGCCTGGCTTACCATGATCGATTCACCCTCCTTCCTCTCGCGTATCAGCTGCCATATCTCCTCCGTAATGAATGGAAGAAAAGGATGAATCACCCGCATCAGTTCATCGAAGAAATCTATTGTTGCTTTTTTTGTAACCGGATCGATTGGTTGCTGGTAAGCAGGCTTTATCATCTCCAGGTACCAGGCACAGAAGTCATCCCAAAAAAGTTTATAAATCGCCATCAAGGCTTCAGACAAGCGATAGTCAGTTAATAACTCATCAATTTCACTAAGGGATTGTGAAAACCTGGCCTCAAACCAGGCGACAGATACCTGGCATGCCTTCGGTTGAACAAGCTCTTCATCCACTTGCCATCCATTGACCAATCGAAAAGCGTTCCATACTTTATTACAGAAATTCCTACCCTGCTCAATCAATCCTTCATCGAAGAGGAGGTCGTTGCCTGCCGGTGAACATAAGAGCATTCCCATCCTTACAGCATCGGCTCCGTGCTGTTGGATCAATTGAATTGGTTCAGGTGAATTACCTAACGACTTGGACATTTTCCGGCCACTTTTATCCCGTACAATACCTGTGAAATACACGTTGTGAAAAGGAATCTCTTTTCGGTATTCCAATCCGGCAATTATCATCCTGGCAACCCAGAAAAAAATGATCTCAGGTGCTGTTACCAGATCGTTGGTTGGATAGTAATAGTTGATATCAGGATTATCCGGATAGCGGATTCCGTCAAATACTGAGATGGGCCACAACCAGCTTGAAAACCAGGTGTCCAGAACGTCGGGATCCTGTTCAAGGTCATCAGCTGACACCTGATGCCGGATACCAGATGCCGGATGACCAGATCCTGGATCCTGGTTGCTGGTTGCTGGATCCTTATGGCTTATGCCTAATGACTCATGGCTTTTGTCTGCCAACTGCCAACTGCCAACTGCCAACTTCTCAACCGCCTCTTCCCTGGTCCTGGCCACAACCACCGTTCCATCCGGCAGGTACCAGGCAGGTATCCTTTGTCCCCACCATAGTTGGCGGGAGATACACCAATCCTGCACGTTCTCCATCCAGTGACGGTACATATTCTTGTATTTGGCAGGATGAAAACTGACCGTATCATTTTCAACTACTTCCAACGCCGGCCGGGCAAGATCCTTCATCCTGAGAAACCACTGCACTGAGATCCTGGGTTCAATCACTTCATCGGTACGTTCAGAGTAACCAACTTTGTTTGTATACTCTTCAATCCTGACAATATGTCCGGCAGTTTCAAGATCGGTTATAATCTTTTTTCTTACAGTGAACCGGTCTTCCCCAATGTAAAGCTGTGCAGCTTTGCTCATAGTGCCATCGGGATTGAAGGTATCCACCACCTCCAGATTGTGCTTGAGTCCAAGGTTGTAATCGTTAACATCATGGGCCGGTGTTACTTTCAAAGCACCAGTCCCAAACTCCATCTCAACATAATCATCAAAGATTACCGGTACTGACCGATTGATCAGCGGAATGAGAACGCGTTTACCTTTCAGACCGGAATACCGGTCATCATCCGGATGGACACAAATGGCCGTGTCGCCCAGAATCGTTTCTGGTCGCGTGGTAGCAATCGTTATCCACTCATTTCCGGAACCCTCTATTTTGTATCTGACATGATAAAGTTTGGAGTGCACCTCTTTGTAGATTACCTCCTCGTCGGAAACAGCCGTAAGCGCCTTGGGGTCCCAGTTTACCATCCTGGCTCCACGGTATATCAGTCCCTTGTTGTGCAAATCGATAAACACGTCGATGACCGATTCGTACCGGGCTTCGTCCATTGTAAAACAGGTTCTTTCCCAGTCACATGAAGCTCCCAGCTTTTTCAATTGCTCCAGGATGATCCCTCCATGTTTCTCTTTCCACGCCCACGCATGTTCGAGGAACTCTTCCCTGGTGATTGTGGCTTTTTCAATCCCGTCCTCTTTGAGTTTCGCTACCACCTTTGCCTCTGTGGCAATGGAGGCATGATCGGTTCCGGGAACCCAGCAGGCATTCTTCCCGTTCATCCGGGCTCTCCTGACCAGGATGTCCTGGATCGTATTATTGAGCATATGTCCCATATGAAGGACGCCAGTCACATTCGGGGGTGGAATTACAATACAATACGGTTCACGATCGTCTGGTTCAGAATGAAAGAACCCCTGCTTCATCCAATAGTCATACCACTTGTTCTCAACTTCAGCAGGGTTATATCTTGAAGGAATTTCCATGAAGGTAATAGGTTAAAGGAAAACGTAAAATTACTAAAAACCCCTAAATCCCCTTTAGGATTTAGGGGTTACCGGCATCAATAAAGTTTACTCCGTTTCACCAGGTAGGGTAACAGCACCTGCTCAAATCCTTTGTTGATATCGGCTTCCACAAGGTCAATATGATATTGGCCACATTTAAGCTTCAGTTCATCCTTGAATTGCTGAACCGCAGCAAGGTATTGCTGTTTCACTTCAGCGGGAAACAGTTTAACCTGCTGTCCTGTTTCCATATCGACGAAACGATAGGGTCTGTTTTCAAACGAGAAATCAAGCTCTTTCGATTTATCGGTTACGTGAAAGAGAATTACTTCATGCCTGTTGTGTTTCAGATGCTGGAGTGCTGCAAAAATCTCATCCGGATTGCTGGTGTTTTCAAACATATCACTGAAGATGATTACCAGGGAACGCTTGTGAATCCGTTCAGCCAGTGCATGTATAGTATCTGTCACAGCCGTACTCTTCCGGGTGCCGGATGGAATGGGAATGATCAGCTTTTCCAACTCCGAAAAAATATATTTGTAATGAATATTACTTGATTTGGACTGTGAATGCAGTTCTATCTGATCCGAAAAAATACTTAGCCCTGCAGCATCTCTTTGTTTACGAAACAAATGGATGAGGGCAGCACTGAGGTATATGGAGAAGGTAATTTTATTCGGATGGTCGATCGTAGGTTTCTCCAGCACAGGATAGTACATGGAAGACGAATTGTCTATCAATATCTGGCAACGCAGGTTGGTCTCCTCTTCATAACGCTTCACATAAAGCCGGTCAGTCCGGCCATAAAGCTTCCAGTCGATATTTCGTATCGACTCGCCTGAGTTGTACAAACGATGCTCGGCAAACTCAACCGAGAAGCCATGAAAAGGACTCTTATGCAATCCAGTTATGAACCCCTCAACCACCTGACGGGCAAGGAATTCCAGGGAGCTGAATTGCTCCAGACGGGATTGATCAATGGTGGAGGGCATAGACTGGATCCTGGATCCTGGATCCTGGATCCTCGATAACCAGGTCTATGTATTTAAATCCAGTATCTAGCATCCAGAATCCAGCATCTATTATAAATACTTTTCAATAAGTCCCTTATAGGTAGCTTTAGGGACAGCACCTACCTGCTTGTCAATGACCTCTCCCTTCTTAAAAAACAGAACTGTAGGGATATTCCGCACACGATAGGTTGCAGTGATTGTTGGATTTTCGTCAACATTCAGCTCCCCGGCTACAATGCGGTCTGCATATTCTTCTGCCAGTTCATGAATTATCGGACCCACCATCCGGCATGGCCCACACCATTCGGCAGTCAGGTCTACGACAACGAGTTTGTCAGATTTGATGACTTTTTCATCAAAATTGGCATCAGTGAAAGATTCAAACATAGCTTTTCAATTTACGATTGATTCGATTTTCGATTTACGAATTATATTGTGTTATTTACGATCTGAATGTTCAATTGGGTTACAAATTTACAGTTATTCCTGAAATACACGTACCTCGAGATCATCAGAATCAGCAAGCTGATCCATCATCTCCCTGGGATTCACTTTAAATTTTCGGGAGGGAAGATCAATCGCCACTTCATCATCTTTGTCGAAGATACGTATCCTGAGATTGCATTTCCCTTTGTTAGCCTTCGCCAGGGCAAAGGTCCTATCTATCAATTCCTCATTCAGATCGCTTAGATTCATTGAAACGGAGAGGTTTTTTGCATATTTCTCCATAATTTCAGTCAACAGAGCCATGGAGGTTACCTTCACCCGTAACTGGTCGGGGGCGTCATAACGGGGTTCCACCCGCGCTTTGACATGAACATACATTCCCTCATCCAGCAAGTGCTTCCATTTCAGATAATCTTCAGAATAAAGAAAAATGTTCATGGAGTCGAGATAATCTTCCAGGGTGAATGAGCCATACGGTTTCCCATTTTTCCCCATCTTGTTCGCAGAGGTGATTATAATCCCGGCGAAGGAGATATCCTTGTTCCGAAATTCATTCATATCGGCTTTCAGCTTCTCGAGGGTAACCGTACAGAAACTCTCCATCTCCACTTTGAAATCATCCAGTGGATGACCTGTCATGTAAAATCCGGTAATCTCCTTCTCGTTCTTCAACTGTTCAATCTTCGACCAGGCCTGACATTCGGGAAGATTCAACTCAGTCATTTCAATCTCCTCATCCTCACCGAACAACGACTGCTGAGATGAATTTTTTCTGGCCGTATAATCGGCTGCATGTCGCATTACCTTCTCCAGAAAGATACTCTCTTCCCCCATTTCCCGGTAAAAGTACTGAGCCCGGTGAGTGTTCTCAAAATCATCAAAAGCCCCGGCCTTCGCAAGCGCTTCAAGACACCGCTTATTGACTGCATGGGAATTGACCCGGGAGGTGAAATCGAATATACTTAAATAGGGGCCATTCTTTGTCCTCTCTTCGACAATACTCATAACGGCCGACTCCCCAACATTCTTAATTCCCGCCATCCCAAACCGGATTTCGCCCTTTTTATTAACGGTGAATCTCAGCTCACTCTCATTGACATTCGGACCCAGTACAGAAATATGCATCCGTTTACACTCCTCGATAAAAAGTGTAATCTCCTTCAAATCTGTCAGGTTACGGCTTAAAACAGCAGCCATAAATTCGGCTGGATAATGTGCTTTCAGGTAAGCCATACGGTAGGCTACATATGCATAACAGGTACTGTGTGATTTGTTAAAGGCGTAATTGGCAAAGGCTTCCCAGTCTTTCCATATCTTGACGACAATCTGTTCATCATGTCCGTTGGTTTTACATCCTTCGATGAATTTTGGTTTCAGCTCATTCATCATGGACTCAATCTTCTTGCCCATCGCCTTCCGAAGCGAGTCCGCTTCTCCTTTGGTAAACCCTGCCAGCAACTGGCTCAGGAGCATAACCTGTTCCTGGTACACCGTAATACCATATGTATCCTTCAGGAATTTTTCCATCTCCGGGATGTCGTAAGAAATTTTCTCCCGGCCATGTTTCCTGTTTATGAAACTGGGGATGTATTCCATTGGCCCCGGGCGGTAAAGGGCGTTCATGGCAATCAAGTCTTCGATCTTGTTCGGCTTAAGTTCCCGAAGGTACTTTTTCATTCCGTCTGACTCAAACTGAAAGATCCCGGTGGTTCTCCTCTGACTGAATAGCTTGTACGTCAGTTCATCGTCCAACGGAATGGATTCAATATCAACCGTATCACCCTTGGAGCTTTTAATATTCTTTATCGCATCGCTGATGATGGCCAGGGTTTTCAGTCCCAGGAAATCCATCTTCAACATCCCCACTTTCTCGATGTGATCTCCATCATACTGGGTGACCAGCAACTCTGATTCTTTAGATCTGGTGATTGGAATATGTTCGATCAGGCTATTTTTACCGATGATAATTCCACAGGCGTGCAACCCGGTTTGCCTGATAGATCCCTCCAACGTCTCAGCGTACTTCAGCGTCTCAGAGATCAGTTTGTTGGGTGACCTCTTCAGGGCCTTCAACTCCGGAACCTCTTCATAAGCCTGTTTCAGCGTAATTCCGGGCCTTGCAGGGATCAACTTGGTGATACGGCTGACCTCGTCCAGCGGAATTTCGTGTACCCGTGCCACATCACGGATAGCCCCTTTGGCTGCCATTGTTCCGAAGGTTATGATCTGTGCCACCTTATCATGTCCATACTTCTCAACTACCCATTTCAGCACTTTTTCTCGACCGTCTTCATCGAAATCGATATCGATATCGGGCATCGATATCCTGTCAGGGTTAAGAAACCGCTCAAAAAGGAGGTTGTAGAGCAATGGGTCCACATCCGTAATCCGGATGCAGTAGGCCACTACCGACCCGGCAGCAGATCCACGTCCGGGACCCACTGAAACTCCCATTTCCCTGGCAGCATCCAATATATCTTCAATGATGAGAAAATATCCCGGATAGCCCATTTTTTTAATAGTCTCCAGCTCGAAATCAATCCGTTCCCTTATCTCAGCCGTAATATCCTTATATCTCCTGGCAGCTCCTGCATACGTTTGATGCCGGAGGTAGGAGTCCGCATCTTCAAACCCTTCGGGAATCTTAAAATCAGGCATCACCGGTTCCCGATCCAGAGAAAACTTCTCGATCTTGTCAAGGATCTCCTGTGTATGGTCAAGTGCTTCCGGGATGTCAGCGTAGAGTGCCTCCATCTCCTCCCGAGACTTGAACCATTCCTGTCCGGTGTAACGCAACCGGTTTGTATCAGACATCACCTTCCCTGTGTTGATACAGAGTAACCGGTCATGAGCCTCCGCATCTTCTTCATTTAGAAAGTGGACATCGTTGGTGGCAATCAGTTTTACCCCTGTCTTTCCGGAGAGTTCAATAAGAGCTGTGTTTACCATCGCCTGGCGTTGAAACACCGTTGCGTCACGTGTTGGATCAGTTGCCTGGTGACGCATCAACTCCAGGTAAAAATCATCCCCAAAGATCTCTTTGAATTCCAGGATATACTTTTCAGCCTGCTCCAGATCACCGTTCTGAATAGAACGTGGGATCTGACCGGCAAGACACGCAGAGGAAGCTATCAGACCTTCATGATACTGTTTCAATAACTCCTTATCGATTCTGGGCTTGTAATAATGTCCTTGTGTCCATGCCAGGGAGATCAATGTCACCAGATTGGCATAGCCCACCTTATTCTTTGCAAGCAAAATCAAGTGATCTCCCTTTCTGTCAATCATATCTGTCTTATCTTCGATTCTGCGGTGGGCTACATACGTTTCACAACCGATGATTGGAGTAAAATCAGGGAACTCATTGCAGGCTTCCGTGAATGCCTTTACTCCGAAGAGATTTCCATGATCGGTAATGGCCACGCCCCGCATCCCGTCATCAACAGCTTTCTTAACTAAACTCTCGATATGACAGGCTCCATCCAGGATGGAGTATTGTGAATGGACGTGCAAATGGACGAAATCTCTCATGGCGGTAAAAGTACTTAAAATCCCACCTGTGCGAGGGCAGTGTTGATAAAAATATGCTACCTTTGTTAACAACTAAAGCTATTGATCAATAGCAGTCATTTGCAATTTCCAACACAATGAAACACCTCCTGAGTCTTATCCTGATCCTACTGCTGATTCCATGCTTAACTGGTTTTACACAGAACAAAACCGTTGTGAATCTAACTGAAGCATGCCACTTTGAATCAACCAATATCCCCCTGTTTGCAGCTTATGCCGAACAGGCCGACAAAGAAGGACTTCCAAAAGTTGCAACATTTTTCAGGGCAATTTCAAAAGCAGCGTCCATCCATGCTGCCAATTTTCAAGAGCTCCTTACAAAGATGGGAGTCACTGTTACACCCATAAAAACTGAGATCAGTCTTATGACCCCTGAACTTAATATCCAGGACGCGTTGAAGTTGATCCGGATCGAAGCGGGAATCAACTACGCTGAATATCTCGAACAAGCGAAGACTGATAATGAAAAGAGTGCTTCAAAAGCGCTTCGACTTGCCAGAGAGACCGAACAACAAAGCCTGCAGCTTTTTGTCAATGTTGCAGATGCCCTCGCAAACGAGAATACCAAAATCCTTCCAGCCTTCTATTGGGTTTGTCCCAACTGTGGAAATCTCTACGATGTTCCTGATCCGGAAAACGAGTGCAGCTTCTGTAATACAGGAAACGGGAAATTTCTTAAGGTCATTTGATCAGGGATGCTCGATTCGTGATACATGATCCCTTAATTAATGTTTATTCATGTCATTCGTCATTCATGTTCATTCATGTCATTCGCTTCAAACCTCGACCCTCGACCCTTGACCCTGAACCTTCTATTTGTTTCTTTCAATTTTAAGTGCTACTTTTGCACCCCAATTTCATAAACCTAATTACTATTCAATAAAGTAACATGCCAGCAAAGATTAGATTACAGAGAAAAGGTAAAAAGGGACAACCTTTTTATCACATTGTGATTGCGGATGGTCGTGCACCACGTGACGGAAGATTCATTGAAAAAATTGGCTATTACAATCCCCTGACCAAACCGGCAGAGATTGAGATCAATTTTGAAAGTGCCCTTAACTGGATACAAAAGGGAGCACAGCCCACCGATACAGTCAAAGCCATCCTCTCCTATAAGGGAGTTATGTACAAAAACCACCTTTTAAAGGGAGTTCAGAAAGGAGCCTTTACTGTCGAAGAGGCTGAAACAAAGTTCCAGAACTGGCTCTACGAAAAGGAGACCAGAATCAAATCCAAAAAGAGTGAGCACGAGCTGAGTGTTAAGGAGGCTGACATAGCTGCTCTTGACCACGAGAAGAAGGTAAACGAAACCAAAGCCCAGGCTCTGGCAAAAAAATATGCTAAGGCTCAGAAATCAGCCGATGCCGAAGAAATTGCAGAAGTGACTGCAGAAGAAGGTGCAACTGAAGTAACCGATGCTGTTTCGGAACCGGTAGCTGACCCAACACCAGAGGCAGAAGTAGTGGCCGAAGAGCCTGTTGCCGAAGTGGTTGAAGAGGCAGAAGTAGTGGCCGAAGAGCCTGTTGCCGAAGTGGTTGAAGAGGCAGAAGTAGTTGCTGAAGAGCCGGTAGTGGAAGAGCCGGTTGCAGCAGAGAAAAAAGAAGACGAATCAACACCGGAAGAGCCGAAGAAAGAGGAACCAGCAGCGTAACGCCTGAGCTTTGGGACCAAAAACGTGGAAGAATTCTATTACCTTGGGAAGATTCTGAAAAGACATGGCAACCAGGGTTCCTTGCTTGCACTTCTTGAAGTTGATAATACCTCAGACTACGAGGATCTGAAATCCGTTTATGTCGATCTGGCACATGAACGGATTCCTTTTTTTATTGAATCGGTGGAACTATTGGCAAAGAATAAAATGATCCTGAAATTTCAGGATGTTGCTACTGCCGAACATGCAGATGCTTTTTCAGGACTGGAGCTGTACCTTCCCCTATCCTATCTTCCAAAACTTAAAGGAAACCGGTTCTATTTTCATGAAGTAAAAGGATTCCGCGTCATCGATGATGTATTTGGGGAATTGGGCATCATTGAAGATATTCTGGATCTGCCGAAGCAGGCCCTGTTTCAGATCCTATACAACGACAAGGAGATACTTATTCCTGTCGTTGATGAGGTGATCCGTGAAGTTGACAGGACAAACCGAACTATACATATCCATGCACCGGAGGGATTAATCGACCTTTATCTTTAACTGAATGGCATCCGGATACCTGGAGGCAACTAAAGATTATCACTACTTTTAGACCTGAAATGTTTAACAGTTTTAAACACACTTTTCATGCAAGATAACACCCTGCATATTTTCACGGTTATTCTTCTTCTTTCAACTGCAATCCTTCTTTCTTCGTGCCAGGATATACATACCAGTTATTATGCTGACGGTACAATCATGTCTGAGATAACGATGAAAGATGGAAGGTACAATGGCGATGCGACATTCTTTTATAAGAATGGGGAGAAACAGATGGAGTGCCGCTACCATAATGATACATTGGAAGGCAAATTGATAAGGTATCACAGTAACGGGACACCTCAAGATTGGATTTATTATAAAGCAGGAAGACCCGACAGCCTCTTCCGAAGCTGGAATCCACAGGGTCAGCTGTTGCTCGAATGCATGTATACAGATAGTCTTTTACATGGCCGGTATACAGACTATTATGATAATGGCCAGGTTAAGAGCAGCGGCGAATACAATCATGGACTGTTTAACGGACTATGGCTCTTTTATAATCAAACAGGATATATCATCGGAAAGGGTGATTTTTCTAATGGATCCGGTGTCAGGAAAGCCTTTCATCCGAATGGAAATGAAAAACAGGTCACACGTTTTGAAAACGGGTTGCCTTTGGAAGAGATAATCTTTGATCATGAAGGTAATCCGGTTGAAAGAAAAACCTTCCGGAAAGGAAAAATTATTGATATAAAAACGTACTAATATCCAGCAAATAATATTGCCAATAGACAGAAACCATGTAACTTTGCACTCAATTTGTTATTAAATTCACAATCATTTTAATATTACTAAGATGAACATCGAAAAAATCATGCACAACCTGGAAAAGAAAAACCCGGGAGAAGTTGAATACTTACAAGCCGTAAGAGAGGTTCTGGAATCAATTGAGGATATCTACAACGAGAATCCTCAGTTTGAATCTGGCAACATCATTGATCGGATAATTGACCCCGACAGGATCTTTACATTCAAGATCAGCTGGGTTGACGATAACGGGAAAGTGCATGTGAATCGTGGCTACCGTGTCCAGTTCAATAATGCTATCGGACCGTATAAAGGGGGATTACGCTTTCACCCAAGTGTGAACCTGAGTATTCTCAAATTTCTTGGATTCGAACAGATCTTTAAAAACAGTTTGACCACCCTGCCTATGGGTGGAGCCAAAGGAGGTTCGGATTTTGATCCCAAGGGGAAATCCAACGGTGAGATCATGCGTTTCTGCCAGGGATTCATGATGGAATTGTGGAAGATCATCGGCCCCGAAACAGATGTACCTGCAGGAGATATTGGTGTTGGTGGCCGGGAGATAGGATTCCTTTACGGGATGTATAAAAAACTGGCGCGTGAGAATTCAGGTGTGCTAACCGGCAAAGGACTAAACTGGGGCGGTAGCCTGATCCGGCCCGAAGCCACAGGTTTCGGAACTGTCTATTTTGCTGATGAGATGCTCAAAACAAAAGGGGAATCCTTTGCAGGAAAGATTGTTGCCCTGTCAGGCTTCGGGAATGTTGCATGGGGTGCGGCGATAAAGGCAACTGAACTGGGAGCCAAAGTGGTTACAATCTCCGGTCCCGATGGATTCGTATTTGATCCCGATGGCATATCCGGTGAGAAGATTGACTACCTCCTGGAACTGAGAGCCTCCAACCAGGATATTGTGAAACCATATACCTATGAATTCCCATCCGCCCAGTTTCATCAGGGGAAACATCCATGGGAAGTAAAGTGCGATATCGCTCTTCCTTGTGCCACACAGAATGAGCTCAATAAAGAGGATGCACAGCACCTTGTCAATAATGGTGTACTTTGTGTTGCTGAAGGGGCCAATATGCCCAGTACCCCGGAAGCAGTTGAAGTATTCCTGGATCACAAGATCCTGTTTGCTCCCGGGAAAGCAGTGAACGCAGGTGGTGTAGCCACTTCAGGTCTTGAAATGTCGCAAAACTCGATGAAATTGAGCTGGCCCATGTCTGAGGTTGACACCCGTCTTCATCAGATCATGTGTAGTATCCACGAACAATGTGTGAAGCATGGAACTGATGCCAATGGTTACGTTGATTACGTCAAAGGCGCCAATATAGCCGGATTCCTCAAGGTAGCCAACGCAATGCTCGATCAGGGAGTTGTCTGATGGCATTTGTTTCTCCGATTTTTCTCTATGGACTCTTTGCACTGGCGATCCCGATCCTGATCCATCTGATTAATTTCAGGCGGTACAAGAAGATCTGGTTTACCAATGTTAAGTTTCTGGCAGAAATCAAGCAGGAGAGACAAAAACGTTCCCAACTCAAGCAGTGGTTACTTCTTGCGATCAGATTGCTGATCATTGCCTCATTGGTTATTGCATTTGCCCAGCCATACCTCCCCTCCACCCTTCAACCTGAAAAGCAAAAACAACAACAGGGGGTTAGTGTTTTCGTAGATAATTCGTTCAGCATGGATGCTGTTGGGAGTGAGGGTAAACTGATTGAAACGGCAAAAGCAAAAGCAAGAGAGATTGTGGAGGGGTACAAACCTTCTGACCGGTTCCAGCTTCTCACCAATGATTTTGAAGGAGCCCATCAAAACCTCGTTTCAAAAGATGAGTTCCTGAAACTTCTGGAGGAGGTCCGCATCTCACCAGCCTCCCGGAAGATTTCTGAGGTTGTATCGAGGCAGCAGGATCTGCTTGCAGGATCTCCTGCTCTATCAGCTAATATCTTCCTAATCTCTGATTTTCAGGAGATAACAAGTGATTTTATAAACCTTGATGCCGATACATCCGTCTCCTTTTTCATCTTACCGCTGGAAGCAAATCGTACCGGAAACCTGTATATTGACACAGCTTACTTTGAGTCGGCTGTACAACAGCCTGATCAGCTTTCGCGCTTACGCGTTCGCATCAGAAACACGGGTCCCGACCGGCTGGAGAAGATTCCTGTAAAACTTGTGATCAATGCCCGGCAAAAGGCTTTGGCCAGTGCAGAGATCGACCCGGAAACAGAGACGGAACTGGTCCTCCCTTTTGTCAACGAACCAGGTGGGATCCAGTCGGGATACATCGAGATTCCCGATTATCCGATTGTGTTTGATGACCGCTGTTACCTCAGTTACCCACTTGTAACCACCGTTTCGATTTTATGTATAAACCACGAAGGTGAGAATCCCTATCTGAGTGCTCTCTTTGGAAACGATTCTGCATTCCAATTTTTAAATACAGGAATCAACAGTCTCAACTACTCTTCGTTTGGTGCCTACTCCCTGATCATCCTGAACCAGGTGAATCGTATTTCATCCGGATTAGCCCAGGAACTTACCCGTTTCGCTCTTAATGGAGGAAGCCTCCTGGTCATCCTTCCTTTGGAGCCCAACCAGCCTGAGTACAAGAGATTTTTTCTCCCCCTCGGAATCCCGGGACTTCAAAATGCCGATACGAGTCAGCTCCGGGTTTCACTAATCAGTGTAGAAAGCCAGCTCTATGCTGATGTCTTTGAGCCTGATGCCTCAGGAAAAATTGTATTACCTGATAATGCTGACCTGCCTTCAGTCCATCTTCACTACCCGCTGAACCTGAATACTGACTCCAGGATGGAGCCATTACTGCTGCTCCAGAACAGTGATGTGCTCTTGGCCAGAACTCCTGCTGGGAAAGGAGAAGTTTACCTGCTGACCTCTCCGCTTGAGTTACTCTATTCAAGCCTCCCGGGACATCTCCTCTTTGTCCCGACATTTTATAAAATAGCCCTGCTTAGCCAGCCAAAACGCGATCTCTACTATCTGACAACATCAAACACTCCTGTGGAGATTCCAGCAGCAACTCATCAGAAGGACATCGTATTCCGGATCGTAAAGGATGATTCCCCTTTTGAGATTATTCCTGAATTGAGGTTCGTAGATGGAAGAATGCTCCTGTATCCTCACGACCAGATCCGGGAAGCCGGGCTCTACACAATCAATTCCGGAGAGAAACCTTTATCCGGCTTGGCCTTCAACTATCCACGAACAGAATCAGACCGCACGTTTATGGACCCGGAAACTATCAGCGAAACGCTGGAACGGAAAAAGATTCACTCCTTTGTCCTGCTAAAGCCCGACCATCCTTCTCTGACTAAGGAGATCCTGGAAGCAGAGCATGGGAAGCCTCTATGGAAACTTTTCATCCTGATATCCCTCCTCTTTCTCGCTTTGGAAATAGCCGTGATCAGGTTGTTCCCGAAACAATAGTGTCAAAAATACGTACACTAGTGTCAAAATATTTGACACTTATACGTTAAGTCATCGACATAATATTTTTGTATTTGTCTGATATACAATATTTTGTGTATTTGGCACCATATTTGCACTATGGATATTACAGGAACGTACATAAAAAATTAACATATAAAATTCCAAGCTATGAAAACTTTAAGCATCATCAACCTTCACAAAGCTGAGATCAAGAAGAATCAACTGGCAAAAATCAAGGGTGGTACAGACGTAAAATGTTTCTGTACTCTTTCCAATCCATTTGTTACTACAAAAAAACAGGGTGGTACTACCAATCTGTGTAATTGTGAGAATACAACCAATAATACTGCAGGTGTATACAACAGCTCTCCTTTATAAAATATCCTTATAAGACAACGTCATGAAAACTCTAAGTATCATCAACCTACACAAAGCTGAAATCACGAAGAACCAACTCGCAAAAATCAAAGGTGGTATTGAAGTTCGTTGTTTCTGCACAGTTTCAAATCCGTTCCTCTCCACCAAACAGCAGGGAGGAACAGTAAAGCTATGTAACTGTGAAACTTCAACTACGACAGAGTCGGCAGTTTATAATTCAGCCTCGAAATAAGTCCAGGGAAGTGTTACCTTTGCCTGTATCCAACGATGGGTATTCGTTTAACTATAGGTCCAAAGGCTGATGAAAAATGCGGTCTTCTTCACTTCCGGTAAAGGTAACCAGTATCTGTACAGCCCGTATAGAAATCAGCTGCGGCTGTGTCATCCTTTAATAATACATCTCTTTTCCCTGGAACAAAAAGGCACCAAGCTAAGCCGTTGGTTATCAGCTATTCGTAAGAGCGGCAGTGTCACTATTCAGGATGTTGGCACTTTTTCCTCATCAGAGGTAGCATACCAGCTGGATAAATACCGTTTCCTGAAACGAAATGGATTCCTGAAACCCTCCAGGAATATTAATATTGAAGGCAGACTTAAGGGGTCTGATGTGAAGAAAAATATTTCTACGGTCAGACAGGTCATATTTGAAGTGACGGAAGATTGCAATCTCAATTGTACCTATTGCACCTACAGTAAGTTCTATATCAACAAAGAGAGACATGACAGCTATTTGTCATTTGAGAATGTCAGGCATACGCTTACAGAATTAATCTCCAGGCGCACTCCATCGCCATCTAATAACCTCATTATCAGCTTCTATGGAGGCGAGCCGCTTAAGAATTTCAAGTTCATCAAATCTGTGGTGGAATTTACCAATAGCTATCCCAGGGATCAGATCTCATTTACCTATTCCCTTTCAAGCAATGGTCTCTTATTAAAAAAATACATCGGATTTCTTGTCGAGCATAACTTTGATCTCTCCGTTAGTCTTGATGGGGATGAAGTAGCCAACTCATTCCGGGTATTGAAAAACAATAAACCCTCATTTGACATCACAACAAAAAACCTCGACTACGTCAGAACACACTATCCCGAATATTTTGAAAAAAGCATCAGTTTCCTGACGGTATTGCATAACCGGAACTCTTTCAAATCCGTCCATGAATTCTTCCAGGAGCGGTACAGTAAGGTCCCTCAGATGGCAGATGTCAACCCGATCAATCTCAATCCGTTACACGAAAAGGAGTTTCACGAGAAGTTACAATCAAAGCCCATATCCCCTCAAGAAGAGAAAGAGACTATTAAACAGATGGAAAACGTGCATCCAAAGGTGAGGGAGATGTCCAGGCTTACAGAGTACTATTCCGGGTTCGTGTTTAAAAATTACCTTGAGGTGATCTCTTCAAAACGTGGTAAAGTTTCATCAAAAAAGTTTATTCCTACAGCTACCTGTACCCCCTTCTCAATCCGGGCCTATTTTTCGGCCGACGGTACCATTTTGCCCTGCGAACATATAAGCCCGTTCCATGGAATCGGCACATACTCTGACAACCAACTGGTACTTGACCCCACTGGCATGGCTAAACTCTACAACACCTATTATGATAAAATCTCGCGTTTCTGCAGCAAATGCTATTTCATCGATAACTGCCAGGAATGTCTTTTCAATGCCGGAGTGGAGACAGACCATCCATCTTGCTCCTTTTATATCCGGGAAAGTGGATTCAGGAAATATCTTATGAATCATTACTCCAACATTGAGAACGACTATCCGTTTTACCGCAAAACCACTCAAACTGCTTTTTATGAAGGATAACTCTGCCTGGCTTTTTTTGGAACCCTATGTGCATATGCTCTGCCAGGATGGAGTTTTTCTTCTCTACAATACAATTAGTAAAACCGTTTTGGAGTTCAGTAATTCCCATGCACTCATTGAAATTACAGAAGGACTAATAGATCCCGGTAATGGTTATGTGGTCTCACTTTCCACCAGTCAGTTGCAGGATGCAACTGTCCGGGATTTCATCCGGCAGCTGAAAGAGCATTTCATGGGTGACCTTCTCGACCCTTCCTGGTCGGATGGTAAGCCGGTCAATATTTACCCGGAACCTTTTGTTAAATTTGGCCTAAAACTGCCTCAGGAAAAGCATTCTGCCATGAAAGCCGATCTTGATGTACGAAATTACCTGCAGGAGATCACGTTGTTCCTGAATACGGGAACAGAAGCATCCGCAGAACCGTACACCACAGCATACCTCCAATGCTACTATCCGGCTGTCGTTTCAGCCAAAACAGAGGAGATGGATATTCACCTGTTCCGCACTGTGATCGACGATGTTAACAATTATACACCTACGTTGATCCATATATCTGGCATCAACCTTCTTGCCTATCCCTACCTTGAGGATGTTCTGGGAGTCCTGGAATCCAGCCCTTTTCAAAAAAAATATCACCTCCTGATTGAGCATTGGGAAGAACGGGTCTTCCCATACATCCTGATTCAGAAACAAACAACCCTATCCCTTTATATCAACTTCCCCGTCAATCATGATACTATCGCCGCGTATTTAAGGAGCCTGCCGGATCCGAAACTCATAAAGAAACTGGAATTCAACTTTGTGGTTAGCAACCAGGAGGAGTTAGACAAGGCACTGGAGATTATCAAACTGTTAGATCTTAACAATGTTTTCTTCAAACCTTTCTTTACCGGAAAGAATCTCGATTTTTTTCGTAAAAATGTGTTTGTTTCCAAAGAAGAGATACTGGCATCACAACCCGACCAGCAGCAGGTGTTTTCCAGGATATCGATTAACGAGAATGATTTCGGGAAATTTTCTGTTCTCCCCGGAGGAGAAGTTTATGCAAATCTGAACGATCCCATGATCGGAGAAGCAACGAAGAGCTCGCTGGTTCAGCTTGTTCGCACTGAACTGGATAAGGGAATCAGCTGGCGCAGGATTCGGGCGCAGGTCTCTCCATGCAAAGATTGTTTGTATCAGTTTCTTTGTCCACCGATCAGCTCCTACGAGATCTTCATGAAACGGTTCAATTTCTGCGATGTCTATCCAAACGGGGAAGAGGTATGAACTGGAACTCAATGGTGACATCCTATCGATTTATCCTGAAGAGTAAACTTTTCACCGCTATTAATTTGATTGGTCTAACGGCTGGTCTGACGGTCTCATTCTTTCTGTTGATATTCATTATCAACGAATTAAGCTATAACTCCTTCCACGACAAGAGCGACCGTCTCTTCCGTATCATTACGGTTACAGAAGAGACTGCCTACCCCTTCTCCCCCTCTCTTCTCCCGGTAAGATTGAAAGAAAAAAGCAACGTGATTTTACAGTCTGGTGGAATTATCTCCCTTCCGTTCTCGATAGGGCCTGTGGCTGTAACGTATGGTCAACATAACCAGGATGAACCAGGATTTTTCTGTGCGGATCCGGAGATACTCGAAATGCTTAGCTTCAGGATTGTCCGGGGTGAGGGAAAAACAGGGTTAGAGAAGGGAGAATCTGTCATGCTTTCACAACCGGCAGCGCAAAAATATTTTGGAGAGGATATCCCAATTGGGAAGAAGATTGAGATTAAAATAGAAGGGATTCCCGTTTCGTTGACTGTTACCGGTGTCTTTGAGAAACTACCATGGAACTCTACCATGAAAATTGATTTCCTGGCAGGGATGGATCTCTTCAACAACCTTATGGAGCAATTCGGTACCGATCTGCCAGCCGAAGCAAGAAGTTATACCGATAATTATGCTGAGAGTTATATCCTGGTTAACAATCGTGTGAGGATTTCAGAGATCAGGGAAGATCTTCCATCACTCCTGGATACCCTGGGACTGGCAGAGGAGAATGTTTCTTTTGTTTTTCAGAATATTCGTGACATTCATCTGGATTCCGATGAGATTACAAACGATTTTCATCAAAAAGGGAACCGGTCATCTCTCTTCTATTATGGATCTCTGGCCTTCGCCATTTTATTGCTCGCAGGCATCAACTACTCCATCCTGAGTACTGCCAGATCGGCTTTACGCTTTAAAGAGATCGGAGTACGAAAGGTCCTCGGAGCTACCAAACGGGAATTACGGACTCAGATCCTGTTTGAATCCATGTTACTGACTTTTCTGGCTCTGCCGCTCTCTTTTCTGGTCCTGGGATTCGTTGAGCCGTTTGTCCATAAGCTATATGGGTATGATATCCAGCTATACACATGGAACATGCTGATTTACATTCCTCTCTTCGCAGCCATCACCCTGCTGATCGGTTTGATCTCCGGAGGATACCTTGCTTTTTACCTTTCGGCCCTGAAACCGTTAAAAGCCATAAAAAACCAGGTATTAACCCGGCAACGGTTCAGCCTGAGTAAGCTTTTTATAGTGTTCCAGCTTTTTATCACACTCTTTCTCCTGGGTTGTGTTCTGATCATCTTCTCTCAACTCGATTATTGTCTGAATACAAACAGTGGCATCCAAAAGAAGAACCTATTGATTGTTTCATTCAATCCTGAAGAGTTTTCATCATATCCGGAATTCCGGGACCGGATGCGAAAAAACACAGAGGTAGTGGCCGTTTCCGGAAGCTCCATCATCCCGCCCACCAACGCAATTTCGTTCATTTCGTATTCCGTTTTAACTTCCGATTCAGTACTCAAGACATCTAACATGGAGAATTACTTCGTAGACAGTGACTTCTTCACTACACTGGGTATCAGTATGATATCAGGATGGGATATCAATCAAACAGAAATCGGTCAAACCAAAGCACCCTCTGTCATCAACCAGGAAGCTGAAGCGTTGATGGACCTCAGGCAACCGGTTGGAAGCTCTATTGGAGGAACTATCATAACAGGCATCGTCAGGGACTTTAACATCCACTCGTTTCATTCGAAGATTACTCCGGCAATATTCATATACAATCCCTCAGAGTGCAGTTTTATGGTTGTCAGATGCCAGCCGGGGTCCATGAAGGCGGTCCGTCAGGAATTGGAGAGGCAATGGAAAGAGCTGGCGCCGGATCTCCCCTTCGCATGTACCACATTCGATGATGAACTGAATACGATGTACTCCGGCGAGCAGAAATTTGGCCAGGTGGTGGCCTCCTTTTCGTTCCTTGCTTTTCTCATTACCGGGATGGGGCTGTTTGGTCTTGCCCTGCTGATGATCGAACGCCGGTTGAAAGAGATTGCAGTCAGGAAGATCTTCGGCGCCTCAAACAGTGATATTCTCTACCGAATGCAGAAGGAGTTTCTGATTTACACCATTTTTGCTTCTTTTGTGGCTGTTCCGGCAACCTGGTATGTCATGAATTTCTGGTTATCATCATTCTATTATAAAGTTCCGCTCCACTGGTATCTCTTTGTAATCGCTGTGCTTTCCATCGCTATTTTTGTATCCTCGATCATCATGATCAGGACCTGGGTTGTTTTACGTAAAAACCTCATGAACGTTTTGAGATATGAGTAAATTCCCATTCTCACGGCAACTTGATACAATGGATTGCGGTCCGGCCTGCCTCCAGATGGTTTCCCGTTTCCACGGGAAGAGCTACTCACTTTCCACTCTTCGGGATTCATGCCACATCACCCGTGACGGGGTAACCATGCTGGGAATCAGCGATGCAGCCGAAGAGACCGGATTCCATACCATGGGCGTGAAGATCAGTTTAGCCGAACTTCTCTCTCAAGCGCCCCTCCCCTGCATCCTTCACTGGCAGCAGAATCATTTCGTAGTGTTGTACAGAGTGAAGGAGAAAAATGGAAGGAAGTATTTCTACATCGCTGATCCCGCAATTGGAAAAGGAAGGTATAACGAAGAGGAGTTCATGAAACGATGGCTCTTTGAGGTGGATCCGGAAGATGAACAGAAGGGAATCTGTCTCCTGCTGGAGCCTACGGAAGCATTTCATGCCAGGGGGGATGAAAAGACCGGAATGTCGCATCTCCGGTTCATCTTCAGTTACCTGAAACCTCACCGGAAGCTCTTCTCACAACTGGTCCTCGGCATGCTGCTCGGAAGTCTGTTCATGCTGATCTTTCCCTTTCTCACCCAGTCGATAATCGATGTCGGGATCCAGAACCAGGATCTGAGCTTTATTTTCCTGGTTCTGCTTGCCATGATGGCACTATTTCTCGGCCAGATCTCAGTGGAGTTTATCCGCGGGTGGATCCTCCTGCATATCAGCACACGGGTCAATATTTCGTTGATCTCCGACTTCCTGATCAAAATCATGAAACTGCCCATTGGCTTCTTTGATACCAAGCGCACAGGTGACCTCATGCAGCGTATCCTCGACCACGACCGGATTCAGTCCTTTATCACCGTCAGCTCACTGAGTATTCTCTTTTCTATTGTGAATTTCATCATCTTCGGATTGGTTCTCCTGGCATACAACTCCACCATCTTTCTTGTTTTTATAACTGGTAGTGTGCTCTATGCCCTCTGGGTTTATCTCTTCATGAAACGCAGAAAAGAGCTAGATTATGCCAGGTTCTCATACATGGCTGAAAACCAGGGGAACCTCTTCCAGTTGGTGACTGCCATGCAGGAAATCAAACTTAACAATTGCGAAAAGGAAAAACGATGGGATTGGGAACGGATCCAGGCCAAACTTTTCCGGGTGAGCTTAAAAAGCCTCTCTCTTTCACAGTACCAGAATGTTGGCGCACTGTTCTTCATCCGTACAAAAGATATCGTGATCATTTTTTTATCGGCTTCACTGGTGCTGAAAGGGGAACTGACTCTTGGAATGATGCTTGCTATCCAGTACATCCTTGGACAGGTGAACAACCCGGTTGAGCAAATGGTCAACTTTATCAGGGAGGCGCAGGATGCTACTATCAGCATGGCTCGCCTGGATGAGGTAGGCTCGCTGAAAGAGGAAGAGAGGCCGGATGAAAATCTGAAGATAAAGATTCCACATGAGCATAGCATGCATCTCAACGAACTCTCCTTTCAGTATGAAGGACCGCATTCTCCGTTCGTGCTTCAGGATCTGAAGCTGACCATCCCCGGGAAGAGGATCACCGCTATCGTTGGTCCCAGTGGTAGCGGTAAGACAACCCTGATCAAACTGATGCTGGGTTTCTATCCCCCCGTAGCAGGGTCAATCAATATCGGGGATCTGCCCATGCAAAACATCTCTCCGAGATACTGGCGTAGTATCTGCGGCGCGGTCATGCAGGAGGGCTACATCTTTTCCGACACTATAGCCAGTAATATCTCTATGAGTCGTGAGAATATGGAGCCGGAAAAACTCACCCGGGCGATCAGGATCGCCAACCTGACCGAATTTGTGGAGTCGCTGCCTACAGGTCTTCAGACAAAGATCGGACAGGAGGGGCACGGCATCAGTGAAGGACAAAAACAAAGAATTTTGATCGCCCGGGCAGTTTACAAAGATCCGGAATTCATTTTCTTCGATGAAGCCACGAACTCATTGGATGCCAATAATGAACGGATGATCATCGAAAACCTCAAGGAATTTTTTGCCGGTAAAACTGTAGTTATAGTGGCTCACCGGCTTAGTACCGTAAAAAATGCCGACCAGATTGTAGTCCTCGATCACGGATGCATTGTGGAGCAGGGTACGCACCATGAACTAACCTCCCTGAGGGGGGCCTATTATGAATTGGTTAAAAATCAACTTGAACTGGGGTACTAGGATGAAACAGCAACCAACCGATCATACAAAATACAGTAAGGAAGTGGAGGAAATACTGCGTAAAAAACCCGCTTTTCTGGTCCGTAAAGGCATTCTTCTGCTCACAATCCTTGTTGCACTGCTATTGGTTGTATCTCATTTTATTAAATATCCGGAGAAACTGACAGCTTCTGTCACGTTCGAAGCAACCACCAAAAATGTTTCAGCTCCCATCAATCATTCAGCCGCCCTCATCAATGATTCAGCCCTCATGTATGGGCAGATCATCCTGACTTCGGCAGCAGCTTCTATCGTTGAACCGGGACAACCGGTTTTGATGTTCCTTCAGGCGACACCTGAGAGTTTGCCCATTGAAGTACAAGGAACTGTTGATAGCCTGCTCCCGATGGGCAATGGGGATTACTATACCGTACTGGTTATCCCTGCTGAACCAATACAACTTTTTGGGTATCAGGGGAAAGCCTACATTTCGATAGGCGAGGCCAGTTTACTGTCCAAAATATTAAACCCGGTTTTTGCAGTGTTCCGATCTGCTGGCCAATAGAGGAAGACCGTTATGATAATAATCAAAGAATTGACAAAAGTGTTTCAGGCTAACGATGTACAGACCATGGCCCTGAATCAGGTAGATTTCGAGGTAAGCGAAGGGGAGTTTGTAGCTATTATGGGCCCTTCAGGCTGTGGGAAATCCACCCTGCTCAACACAATTGGCCTGCTGGAAGAACCAACCAGCGGTCAGTATAAATTCCTGGGACACAACATCTTTGAATTATCAGAAAAAGAACGTACTGCAATCCGGAAGAAGAATATCGGTTTTGTATTTCAGAATTTTAACCTGATCGACGAACTGAATATATTCGAGAATGTAGAACTGCCTCTGATCTACCTTGGATTGCCAGCCCCCGAACGGAAAGTGAAAGTTATCGATGTCCTGGAAAAGATGGAGATGACTCACCGTAAGAAATACTTCCCAAATCAACTATCCGGTGGCCAGCAGCAACGCATTGCAGTGGCCAGGGCACTGGTAGTGAATCCAGCCCTCCTGCTGGCAGATGAGCCCACCGGTAACCTCGACTCCCTCCATGGAGATGATGTGATGAACCTGTTCATCAACCTCAATGATGCTGGCACAACCATTGTGATGGTAACCCATTCGGCCCGCGATGCAGAGTACAGCACACGTATCGTAAACCTGTTCGACGGACAGATTGTTTCGGAGAGGTACTAGCCCCTACTTGCCCCTAAATCCCCTAAAGGGGACTTACGCCTGCTGCGCAGGATGACCCCTCCCTGCCCTCCCCTTGGAGGGGAGGGAACCCGCA
>CALCGJ010000008.1 GCA_937900965.1 uncultured Bacteroidota bacterium
TTGCAGGATACGTTATCAGGAATTCCGGGAGCTAATAATGTCCAGTTATCTATTGAGACAGGAAACCCCGAGTTGCAGATTGAACTCGACAGGGATAAAATGGCACGTTACGGGTTGAACACCTCTCTGGTAGGAGCTACTTTACGGACTTCATTTTCGGGTAATGATGATGCCACCTTGTCGGAGAATGGGACGGAATATACCGTCAGGGTCAGGTTAGACGATTTTGACCGTAAAAATATAACGGATGTCAATGGATTGCTGATTGTCAACCCAATGGGTCAACCCATTCGCCTCGACCAGTTTGGGATGGTTGGACAAACCAATGCACCCTCTCTTCTGGAGCGGAAAGATCGCTTGCCGGCCGTAACCATGACAGCTGATGCGCTGGGTACCGGTTCGGGTACAGTTGCAGCAAAAATGGTCTCCTATATTGCAGACAATCCATTGCCAGAAGGGGTGATCATGTCGTGGGGCAGTGACATCAAAAGGCAAAACGAAAGTTTCGGGGCGCTGGGAATGGCGCTGATCGTATCCTTAATTCTGGTATACCTGATCATGGTTGCTCTTTACGATAATTACATCTATCCGTTTATCGTACTGTTCTCCATCCCGGTTGCTACCATCGGAGCTTTTCTCGCACTGAATCTAACCATGGCCAACCTGAGCCTGTTTACCATTCTTGGGATGATCATGCTGCTTGGTTTGGTGGCAAAGAATGCCATCCTGATTGTTGACTTTACCAATCAACTGAAGCTTAAAGGTATTCATTACAGTGAAGCATTGATCATTGCAGGCAAGACTCGTTTGAGGCCCATCCTGATGACCACAACAGCTATGGTTATCGGCATGTTGCCGATTGCACTGGCAACCGGAACAGCATCCGAATGGAAAAACGGACTTGCCTGGGCTATCATCGGCGGACTTACAAGCTCGATGTTGTTGACAGTATTTTTAGTCCCGGTGGTATATTATTTTGTGGATAGTGTGAAAGGGAGATTTCAGAAAAACTCAGATTTTGAAATGTATTGATTAATTGGAAAACCATGAAGAATTTTAACTATAGGGAGTCGCCCGGTAAACATCAATTCGAACGTCACTTTTACAATGAAATTGGAAAAAGCAAACGGCTGCGGGCTACCATTTTGATAGGATTGCTTGGGTTTGAGGGCGTTTTTCTCCTTGTGATTTACCTGTTATTCAGTGATCAATACATGACATTGTTTCAGACAAATCTGGCCATTTATGCAGTATTGATCTTTGTTTTCATCATCATTGCCTATGAATCCATCGTCCATTATTTTATCAGAAAACAGAGGAAATACTCCGAAAACGTGATAAAATTTTCTGGCTACCTGAATGCATTTTCAGAGGTTACTCTTCTTTCAATCCTTCTTGTTTTTATTATCCATAGTTCAAAACAGACCATTATTCTCCAATCGCCAGCCGCTTTGACCTATTTTATCTTCATCATCCTCTCCACCCTCAGGCTCGATTTTAAGTTGTCGGTGTTCACCGGAATACTGGCCGCAGTTGAGTATGTGTTAATATCCGGGGTTTGTTCAATGAAATTAGGCATCACAGAAAATATTATGTTGTCTGTAACACCAATCCAATATCTGGGCCAGGGCTTAACAATGATTACCGCCGGCATCGCGGCAGGATTTGTGGCAAATTTGATAAAAAAGAAGATGAGAATCTCCTTTAACTACATAGAAGAAAAAAATGAGGTCATCGACCTATTTGGTCAGCAGATCTCTCCTCAGATTGCAAATGAAATCATGAAAAACCCGAACGAATTAAAAGGAACCAGAAAAAAAGTTTGTGTGATGTTCCTTGATATCCGTAACTTCTCTCCTTATGTTGAACACAAAGAGCCGGAGGAGGTGGTGGCCTATTTGAATTCGCTGTTTGGTTATATGATCGAAATTGTTCAGTCTCATCAAGGGATCATCAATCAGTTTCTCGGGGATGGGTTTATGGCCACGTTCGGCGCACCCATTTCAGAGGGAAATATCTGCAAGGAGGCCGTTGAGTCAGCTATAGAGATAATTAACAAGACTAATTCGGACTCTAAAAATGGCCTGATCGCTGCTTCACGTATCGGGATCGGCCTGCATTATGGAGAAGCCGTTACCGGTAATATCGGGTCCATCATGCGGAAACAATATTCCATCACAGGCAGTGTGGTCATCATAGCATCGAGGATTGAGCAGTTGACAAAAGAGTATAAATCTGACTTGCTGGTATCTAAAGAGGTGTTTTATCAGTTGGACGAGAAAACCAGGAAACATCTGATCCAAATTGGCCCGGTAATGGTTAAAGGAAGGGAAAACCCGATCACACTGTACGGACAGACATCACAAATTTAATCTCAGTTTAATAAAAGATAAACCATGAAAAAGATCGATTTAACCACAGTAAAAGAGGTGGAGCAATATGTAGGCGACCTTCTGGTAAATGACCTCCCGATGGGAATGATATACCATACCATCGACCATACCCGCCAGGTAGTAAAAAATGCAGAAATCATCGGCCTGAAGGAGAACCTTAGCGAAGATGAGTTGAGCATTCTTAAGGTAGCTGCCTGGTTTCATGACGTGGGATATATCAGCCAGTACCAGGGGCATGAAGCAATCAGCGTTCAAATGGCTAATGATTTCCTTAACACCAGAGTAATTGATCAGGAGAGTATCCGTCTTGTTGCGGATGCCATTCGGGCAACGGAATTTCCTCACAAGCCTGCCCATAAGATCGCAGCTGTTCTTTGCGATGCCGATTTCATGCATCTCTCAGACGGCAGGTATTTTGACATCAGTGAACAGTTAAGGCAGGAATGGAAAAAAACCGGTGTCAGGCCGTTAAAAAAACAGGAATTTGCCGAAGTTTCACTGGAAATTTTCCAAAAACACACCTATAATACAACGTATTGCCAGAATCATTGTGCCAAACTAAAAGAGAAAAACCTTGAATTATTGAAGAGGGTCATTCTTCACCGTCAAGAAAAGGAGACATCGTTTTCTGCTCAGGAGGCACCGAAAAGGAATAAATCAATAGGGTACTCCCGCGGCGTTGATTCGATGTTCAGGATGACTGCCAGAAATCAGATAAACCTGAGTTCCATCGCTGACAACAAGTCCAATATCCTGATCTCCCTCAATGGAATTATAATCTCTCTTGGGATTGCTTTTTTAATCAGAAAATTCGAAGAGACACCTGAGATCATTTTTCCAACGATTGTATTTCTAGCTTTTAGCCTGACCACTATTGTACTTGCAATTCTGTCGACCCGGCCTCATATTTCCGGTGGGAAATTTACGAAGGAGGACATTAAACAGATGAAGGTAAACCTTCTCTTTTTCGGAAGTTTTTACAACATGGGGGTGGAAGATTATGAGTGGGCCATCAAAGAGATGATCAATAACGATAAATATCTCTATTCCACTATGATAAAAGATCAGTTTTTCCTGGGAAAAGTCCTGGCAAGAAAATATAAATTGCTACGCGCTGCGTACAATATATTCATGTTTGGTTTGATCATTTCAGTCCTGGTCTTCATCCTGGCTTTTATCCATATATAACCGAAAAAAGTAATTAACACGTAAAATCAGAATCATGATAATGAAACCAGAGAAGTTAATTTTTATAGAATCACAGATTGACGATATTCTGAACAAATCCAAAGAACTTGAGAAGAGGTATGCAGATGAATTATCCCGGGTCCATCCGCTCTACCGGAAGAGCGCCGTGAACCTCATTCATTATCTTGCCTTCAGAAGTTTTGACGTAGACAATCTTCAGGAGAAGCTCAGGGAGATAGGGCTGCCCAGCCTGTCAAACGTGGAGGGATATGTAATGAGGAGCCTTCATGCTATCAAAATGCTCATTGGGGCTCAGCTGAGAAATACCATCTTGCCGGAACGAAAAGGAGTGATCTCCTATAAAAAGGGACAGAAGTTACTTTCCAGAAATACCAAACTGCTCTTCGGGCAGAAATCCAAAAAAAGAAGGACACGCATCATGGTCACTCTGCCAGGTACTGCTGCAGAGGATTACCGATTTGTAAACCAACTGCTGAACCTGGGAATGAACAGCGCCAGGATCAACTGCGCTCACGATAACCCCGATGTCTGGAGAAAGATGATTGCAAACCTTCAAAGGGCAAAAAGCTCCCAGAATAAAAATTGCAAAGTGATGATGGACCTTGGAGGGCCTAAATTACGAACCGGATCAATTAAACCCGGCCCTCAGGTAATTCATATAAAACCCGCACGAAATACCCTGGGGATTGTCACCGAACCGGCTCGGATCTGGATCTCGCCACCAGATATAGCCCCTCCTGATGATTCAGTCAACGCGATCATTCCTGTGACTGAATCCTTTGTCAGCCGGATTAAACGTGGCGATACCCTCAGATTCGAAGATACTCGGGGAAAGAAATGCAACATTCTGATCGTTAAAAAGCGAGGATTGGGAAGATGGGGTATATGTAACGATTCCGCCTACATGACCTCCGGCACCAAACTGGTTCTGCATAAACTCAATAAAACAGGCAAAGAGATTGATCACGTTGGTGAATTATTGCCAATATCCCAATCCATCATTCTTCATCCCGGAGATACATTGTTTTTGCATAAGGACCCGAAACCTGGCGAACCGGCTGTTTACAATGATGGTGGCATCCTGGTTCAAACCGCCCATATCTCTTGCACGTTGCCGGAGGTTTTTCGGGATACCAGACCGGGAGAACCGATCTTTTTCGACGATGGTAAAATTGAAGGGGTATTAGAAGAGGTAGGTGATGAAAAGCTCCTGGTGCGAATCAAACAGGCCAGAGTAACAGGCAGCAAATTAAATGCCGATAAAGGTATCAACCTGCCTGATAGTGATTTTCGGCTAAGCGGACTGACTGAAAAGGATAAAAACGATCTTGTGTTTGTAGCTAAACATGCCGACGTGGTTAACTTATCCTTTGTGAATCAGGCAACTGACGTCGAAGAGCTTTTTTGGGAGTTGGACAAGTACCCTGATAAACCGGGTATCATTCTTAAGATTGAAACAAAGAAGGGGTTTGAGAACCTTCCTGGTATTTTGTTGCATGCTATGCAAACCTATCCTTTGGGGGTTATGATAGCCCGTGGAGACCTTGCCATTGAGACCGGATGGAAAAATATTGCCACCATCCAGGAGGAGATTCTCCGTATTTGTGAAGCTGCCCACATACCCGTCGTTTGGGCTACTCAGGTAATGGATAATATGGCCAGAAAAGGCATTCCAACCCGTGCCGAGATTACCGACGCTGCCATGGCACAAAGAGCCGAATGCGTTATGCTGAATAAGGGGTTGTACATTGAAAAAACAATTAAAATGCTGGACAAAATATTGAGGAGAATGCAAAAGTTCCAGAAAAAGAAAGAGATCATGCTCCCGAAGCTTCAGGATGCTGATCAACTCAGATTGTCACATGATCAATACAACATTCTTTGACCCGACAGTTATATCTTAACCATCTGTGCTCATGAAGAAATTCAGGTTATCTCGCGATTATATCATCGGATTCATATGCTTATCCTTTATGTTCATCTCCTGCTCAAACCAGGAACCAGGAAATGAATCATCCCGTTCCTTTTTTAAGTATTCTGATG
>CALCGJ010000009.1 GCA_937900965.1 uncultured Bacteroidota bacterium
TTGATGATTCAAATGGGACATTTCATGTTATTACTCGCCCCTTTGAGTGCACAAGGGTCGTTCGTGATTTCATCGAGAAACATAAAACCTGTGTATAGATAAGACCCCCAGCCTAACTTCAGGATTTTAGTAACGGTCTCTATCCGATATCACGAATAGAGAATTGTGCATGGTGAAAGAGATTTGCAGTGCTTTCACCCTAATACAAAAAATTGGAGAAGAGACATTAATGAAGCTTTTGAGTTCCTTTGAATTATGTGGAATGACATTAAAAAACAGGGTAGTTCGATCAGCAACGATGGAAAACATGGCGACTTCAGACAAGATGCCATCGAAAGAGTTGCTGCATTTGTATGAAGAATTAGCGAAAGGTGATGTAGGATTAATAATCACGAGCGGAGTCCGTCCTGACAGAACATGGAACAACCCGAGTCACAACAGAGGTATGTGTCTGGATCGAGATGACCAGATCCCCGTTTTTGCTGAATTGACGGAGCTGGTACACAAATTCGGATCCAAAATAGTAATGCAGCTTGGTTCTTTTTTTGTCTTCAATGGTGATTACGTATTACCTTCAGTGCTTCCCGATGACTATGCCTCAGGAATTTCCTATAGAGAGCTGACGACATCAGAAATAAAAAAAATAGTGTCCGCATATGGTGCGGCAGGCCTTCGAGCCAGCAAGGCCGGGTTTGATGCCGTTCAAATTCATCTTGCCCACGGATTCCCCCTGTCTCGTTTTCTTTCCCCTTTTACCAATCACAGAAGCGATGAATACGGTGGAAGCATCGAAAACCTTGCACGCATTGGAGTGGAGATAGTTGCTGAAATCCATCAGAGGGTGGGATCTCAATTCCCAATATTTATTAAGATGAACGTGTCGGATTTCTGTGAAGGGGGCATGACGATAGATGACGCAGTACAATTGGCAAAGATTTTTTCGTTGAATGGAGTGTCTGCAATTGAAACCTCAGGCGGAGCTATCGGCCGTGAGGTAAGCTGGCTTGGCCCCGTTGATCCGTCCCAATGGAGAGAAGGGTATTTTAAGGATTATGCAGCAGCAATAAAATCTCAAGTTGATATACCAGTGATCCTGGTTGGAGGTCTTCGTGATCCGGAAATGATGGAAGAGATTATCCTTCATAATCAATCTGACCTGATTGCCATGAGCCGCCCTCTCATTAAAGAACCATGTATTGTTAAGAGATGGATTAAAGGCGACCTCACGTCTTCAGATTGTACATCCTGTGACAGCTGTTCTACAACTATAATGAACGAGAAAAATCTCCAGTGTATCCTTGAAGAGTGATTTCATAAATAAGGGCATTGGACTCCAATCCACCGCCTGTAATAAGGTTTCGCTGTGATTGCAATGGTTACCTGTGAATTACGGGCACCAATTGGTAAAGACGATTTTATAACATCATGACCATAATGAAAAAGCAGGTCTGAGCTGAAGAAGGGGGTGGATTTGACTGAGCACGTTTACAAAGCGAGAGACAGCGGTTTTGGCCATAATAAATCTTATGGCTGGGTGGTAGTTGGTGCATGCTTTCTGTGTTGTGTTACCTATGGAACATTTTATGCCTTCGGTATTTTTTTTAAACCTTTGCAAGAAGAATTTGGATGGAGTTACACCGTAACATCTTCGGTTCAATCTGTTCATCTGGTGATATACATTATCTCAAGCTTTTTTGTCGGTTGGATGGTCGATAGATATGGGCCCAGATTGCCTTTAATTATCTGTGCTTTGTTTCTCTGTGTTGGGTTTCTTCTCTGTAGTAGAATCAGAAGCATAAGTGATCTGTACCTATCGTATTCCCTTGCCTCAGCGGGAGCCGGAATCGTCTGGTCCTTACCTTTAAGTATTGTTCAGCGCTGGTTTACTAAAAAACGAGGATTGGCAGTGGGTATAACCGTCAGCGGTATCGGAATCGGTACATTTGTATGGGCACTCTTGGTGAATTATTTTATTTATCATTATGGTTGGCGGAATTCATATATCCTTATGGGAATAATTACCGGTATTTTACTCTTTGTGGCTTCGCTCCTAATCCGCGTTCCGCAAGAGAATCATCCTTTTCCCCGCCCAAAATTTAAATTACCTGCCAGGAACGCTCGTTCTTCAAACTCCCCGGCACTTGACGGAATGGATCTGGCTCAGGCGGTTCGCACAAAAAAGTTGTGGCTCATATGCCTGTTCCAGTTCTTCTTTAATGTCGGCATTTTTTTTGTTTTCGTCCATTTGGTACCATTTGGCATCCAGATTGGAATTGACAAAGGTATTGCCGCAGCAGGGATAGCCTTTATGGGGGGAGTCAGTGTCTTGGGAAGGGTTGTATCTCCGATGTTTATCGAAAGAAAAATGCAATCAAAATGGGAAACCGGACTGCTCATATGCTCTCTCGTTGCGTCATTGATAATGGCATGGTTTATTTACATCAACAGTTTGCCGGTATTTTTTATAGCCATTATACTTTTTGGATATTTTTATGGTAGCTGGATTCCTCTTGTTGTTGCGCTTACTGGCAGGAGCTTCGGATTGAGAAATTTGGGAACAATTCTTGGTATTACTCAGATCGGGCTCATAGGAGGTATAGTCGGTCCTTTGATGGGAGGATTTATACATGATCAAACAGGTTCCTATACGTTGGCTTTCATTTTAGCTGCATTGGTTTTTCTCCTTGCAGGAGCCGCTGCATTTGCCATCAGATTATCGGGAAATACCACTGAGGATGATAAATGCTGTGTGGACCTCAAGACTCCACAACAGAAAAGTTGAGGTGATGATCTGAAGATACTCGAAATAAATACAATATAACGGGGGGAATAAAAGGATTGTTTGTTTTAATTCTGCTCGATTCGTAGAAATTTACCGCTGGTTTTGAGAAACATTGATCTCGTATTACCATCCCAAAACCGTTCGGTTATTGAACGGTTACTACAAGTAATCGTGGTAATCATCTTTCGATTAGCTTGAAAGGAGATAGTTATCCATGCGATTTGAAGGGCAAGTTGCAATAGTTACAGGCGGTGCAGGAGGACTTGGCTCCGGGATTTGTAGTGCCTTTGCTCGTGAAGGTGCAAATGTAGCCATCGTTGATAATAACAATATACAAAATGGTTTGGCTCTGACCAAGGAAATCAAAACGAAATATGGCAGGGAAGCCGTGGTCGTTAAAACAGATGTGTCAAACTCGGTGGAAGTCAAGGAAATGGTTGAAGCGGTATATAACCGCTGGCACAAAATAGATATCCTTGTAAATAATGC
>CALCGJ010000010.1 GCA_937900965.1 uncultured Bacteroidota bacterium
GCGTAAAGTAGCCAGGGTACGTTTGACTAACGGAAAAGAGGTCAATGCCTACATCCCGGGTGAGGGTCACAACCTGCAGGAACACTCTATCGTAATGATTCGCGGAGGCCGTGTAAAAGACCTCCCTGGTGTTCGTTATCACATCATCCGTGGTGCACTCGATACTTCCGGAGTTGAAGGGCGTATGCAGCGCAGGTCAAAATATGGAGCCAAACGACCAAAGGTAAAAAAGTAACTTTTTTTGTAAAGACGCCCCATGGGGCGTCTATACTTATAAGATAGACAATGAGAAAAGCAAGACCAAAGAAACGCCCCCTGATTCCTGATCCAAGGTTCAATGATACCCTTGTCACAAAATTTGTGAATAACATGATGTTGCAGGGAAAAAAGAATATTGCCTATACCATTTTCTATGAGGCGATGGATATTGTAAGCGAAAAGACCGGTGAAGATGGATTGGAAGTTTTCAAGAAAGCACTGGCCAATGTTACCCCGGCCGTTGAGGTTCGTAGCCGTCGGATTGGGGGCGCTACATTCCAGATTCCTTCTGAAATCCGTCCCGGGCGAAAGATGTCTATCGGCATGAAAGCGCTCGTGAACTATTCCCGGAAACGGCATGAAAAAACCATGGGACAAAAACTGGCTGCTGAGATAGTAGCTGCATACAAAGAAGAAGGAACTGCCTTCAAACGGAAAGAAGATACTCACCGGATGGCGGAAGCCAACAAGGCATTTTCACATTTCAGATTTTAATAACGTGTCCTGTAAAATAGAAAATATACGTAACATCGGCATCATGGCCCATATCGACGCGGGAAAAACCACGACGACTGAACGTATATTGTATTATACCGGCATCAATTATAAGCTTGGAGAGGTACACGATGGTACCGCCACCATGGATTGGATGATACAGGAGCAAGAACGTGGGATTACCATCACCTCTGCAGCCACGACTGTTTACTGGGATTACAACAACGAAAATTACCGGATAAATATCATTGATACCCCCGGACATGTCGATTTTACCGTTGAAGTAGAACGTTCACTGAGGATACTCGACGGAGCGATCGCAATCTTTTGTGCTGTTGGAGGTGTTGAGCCTCAGTCTGAGACTGTCTGGAGGCAAGCAAACCGCTACCAGGTTCCCCGAATCTGTTACGTTAATAAGATGGACAGGGTTGGAGCCGACTTCTTCCAGGTGGTAAACCAGATCAGGGAGAAACTTGGAGCCCAACCGGTTCCAATCCAGATTCCGATCGGGGAGGAAGATGAGTTCATTGGCATCGTGGATTTGATCAGCGGCAAAGCCTTTTCCTGGGATGAAGAGTCATTTGGGATGAAGTTTAACGAAATTCCTGTTCCTGAGAACCTCACTGACCTGGTGCAGGAATATCGGGCGCTTCTCATTGAAGGGACAGCTGAAGAGAGCGATGAAATGCTGGCCAGGTTCATGAAGGATCCCGGCAGCATCACGGAAGAAGATATTATTTCCAACATACGGAAAGCTACGATCGAAAATCGTATTACTCCGGTTTTATGCGGAGCTTCATTTAAAAATAAAGGAGTTCAACTCCTCATCAACAATATCGTCCGTTTCCTCCCATCTCCCTACGATGTTCCACCTGTAAAGGGAATCAATCCATTTACAGGCAATGAGGAAGAACGTCACCCCGATCCTGAAGAACCATTTACTGCCCTGGCATTCAAAATTGCCACGGATCCTTTCGTTGGCCGGATTACTTTCTTTCGGGTCTATTCCGGAAAACTGGAGGCTGGTCAGCAGGTACTCAACCCCGCAACAGAAAAGAAAGATCGTGTCATGCGTCTGATTCTGATGCATGCTAACAAGCAAATCCCAATCAAGGTGATTGAAGCTGGAGAGATCGGTGTTGCCATTGGGTTGAAAGAGGTTCGTACAGGCGATACTATATGCGACGTGAAACATCCACTCGTTCTGGAGACCATGTCGTTTCCCGATCCTGTGATCAACATGGCCGTGGAGCCTAAAACCCAGGAAGATGTTGATAAACTCAGCATGGCTTTTGCCAAAATGGCTGAAGAGGATCCGACATTCAAACTTCGGGTAGACGAAGAGACAGGGCAAACCCTTATAAGTGGAATGGGTGAACTTCACCTGGATATAATCTGCGACAGACTTAGAAGGGAGTTTAACATCGAATGCAATCGCGGAACACCTCAGGTTGCATACAAAGAGGCAATCCTGAACACCATTGAACATCGTGAGATATATAAGAAACAGAGTGGTGGGAAAGGTCGTTTTGCCGACCTTCTGATTGAGATTTCACCAACTGATAAGGGAGTCAAGGGACTCGATTTTGTAAACGAGATCAAAGGAGGTGCAATTCCAAAAGAGTTCATCCCGGCTATTGAGAAGGGATTGAAGACTGCCATGATGAACGGCCCGCTTGTTGGTTTTCCAATGGAGAGTGTTAAAGTCAGATTGCTTGACGGCTCTTTTCACTCGGTTGATTCGGATGCCCTCTCTTTCGAGGTGGCTGCCGGACTGGCTTTTCGGGCGGCAAGTAAAAAAGCCAGGATCGTTCTGCTGGAACCAATTATGCGCTTTGAGGTTATCACACCCAGTGAGTATATTGGTGAGGTAACCAGCGACCTGACCAAACGCAGGGGGCATGTTGAGGAGGTCGATTTACGGATTGGGAACCAGGTGATACATGGGAAAGTGCCATTGGCCGAAATGTTTGGCTATGTAACTACCCTTCGGAGCCTGACTTCCGGACGAGCAACATCGATGTTGGAGTTTTCGCAATACCAGGGAACCCCAAAGGAGATTATGGATGAAGTACTGTTTAAAATAAGAGGATATATCCCCATATATAATTAATAATCATTGTACAGACGCGATTAATCGCGTCTCTTCAAATAAATAAAAAGAAAACGTGAGCCAGAGAATCAGAATAAAGTTGAAGTCTTACGATTACAGCCTGGTCGACAAATCAGCCGAGAAGATTGTCAAAACTGTAAAGGCAACAGGCGCAGTTGTCAGCGGACCAATTCCCCTGCCTACAGACAAGAAGATCTTTACTGTTTTACGGTCGACATTCGTTAACAAAAAGTCGAGGGAACAGTTCCAGTTGTGTTCTTACAAACGATTGCTGGATATCTACAGTACGACTTCCAAAACCATCGATGCCCTGATGAAACTTGAGTTGCCCAGTGGTGTGGAAGTGGAAATCAAAGTGTGATCGTTAACTAATTTGAAAAACTAAGAAAAATGTCTGGATTAATTGGGAAAAAAATCGGAATGACCAGTGTTTACGACGCTGACGGAAAGAATATTCCGTGTACGGTGATCCTAGCAGGTCCCTGTGTGGTCACACAAGTCCGCTCCAAAGAAAAAGATGGATACGAGGCCATCCAGTTGGCGTTTGATGATAAGAAGGAGAAACAAACAAACAAAGCGGAAAGAGGTCACTTTGCCAAAGCTGGGATCTCACCGAAAAAGGTTTTGGCTGAGTTCTCACGTTTTGAATCAGGCCATCAGAAAACGTTTGGTGATATAATTAAGGTCGACATCTTTGAAGAGGGAGAATACATTGATGTAGTTGGTACCTCAAAGGGAAAAGGGTTCCAGGGTGTTGTAAAGCGTCATAATTTTGCCGGCGTCGGACAAGCAACCCATGGACAGCATAACAGGCTCAGAGCTCCCGGTTCTATTGGAGCATCGTCATGGCCATCGCGCGTATTTAAAGGAATGAAGATGGCCGGACGAATGGGAGGCAACCGGGTCAAGCTGGTCAATCTTCAAATAGTAAAGATAATTTCTGAAAAGAACCTGGTGCTCGTTAAAGGAGCTGTTCCGGGATCAAACGGATCATATGTAATTATTGAGAGATGGAAGTAGAAGTTTATAACATAAAGGGAGCAAAAACCGATCGTAAGGTCAATCTGAATGATGCCGTTTTTGGCATTGAGCCTAACGATCATGCGATCTACCTCGACGTGAAGCAATTCATGGCCAACAGGAGGCAGGGAACCCATGCGACACTTGAGGTTTCAATGCTCTCAGGAAGTACCAGGAAGCTGCACCGGCAAAAAGGTACCGGCGGATCTCGGAAGGGAAGTATTAAAAGTCCGCTTTTCAGAGGTGGTGCCAGAACATTTGGTCCCCAGCCAAGAGATTACAACTTCAAGCTAAACAAGAAGCTGAAGAAACTTGCGCGCATGTCGGCATTAAGTTATAAGGTAAAGGAGAATGGGTTTACCGTCCTGGAGGATTTCACGTTTGAGGCTGCCAAAACAAAGAGTGTGATTGAGCTGCTGAAGAATTTCCAGCTTGAAGCCAGTAAAACGTTGCTGGTCATTAGCGTAACCGATCCCAACCTGGTTCTGTCAGCCCGCAACCTTCAAAAGGTAAAGGTAATCAATGCATCAGATCTCAATACGTATGAAATTCTCAACGCTACACGTATGCTTGTTACAGAGAGTTCCCTCAGGGAGATCGAGAATATAACCCAGAATTAATCAGTTAATTCGCTAACAATGAGTATTATAATAAAACCGATCGTTACGGAGAAGATGACCCAGATGGGCGAGAAATTAAACCGTTATGGGTTTATGGTTGATCGTCGGGCCAATAAACTCCAGATCAGAAAAGCGATCAAGGAGCTGTATGACGTGGATGTCCTCGAAGTAAATACCATGGTCTATTCCGGAAAGAACAAATCCCGAAATACCAAAGGTGGTGTAATAAAGGGCCGAACCAATACATATAAGAAAGCCATAATTACCCTGGCTAAAGATGAAACGATTGACTTTTACAGCAATATTTAATTAAAATGGCGCTAAAAAAATACAAACCAACAACTCCCGGTCAGAGATTCAAGGTCATCAGTGCGTTTGATGAGATTACTACGTCAACCCCTGAAAAGAGCCTGATTGCTCCAAAAAAGAGAACCGGCGGAAGAAACAACGAAGGAAAAATGACCATGCGTTACATGGGTGGTGGTCATAAACAACGGTATCGTCTGATAGATTTCAAACGAGACAAGGATAATGTTCCCGGATTGGTGAATTCGATCGAATACGATCCTAACCGTACGGCAAGGATCGCGTTGATCAATTACAAAGACGGTGAAAAACGATACATCATTGCACCGCACGGACTGAAGGTTGGTCAAACCATCCTTTCGGGAAAAGGTGTTGCACCAGATGTAGGAAACACCCTGTTTTTGAGTGAGATTCCTTTTGGGACCATCATTCATAATGTGGAGCTGCGTCCGGGACAAGGAGCCAAACTGGTGAGAAGTGCCGGTAACTCTGCCCAGCTGATGTCAAGGGATGGGAAATTTGCCATCCTCAAGATGCCTTCCGGTGAGACACGCATGATTTTACAGGCTTGCAGAGCAACCATCGGGATAGTTTCGAATCCCGATCACAGCCTCGAAACATCAGGTAAAGCAGGACGTAGTCGCTGGCAGGGAAGAAGACCCCGTACACGTGGAGTAGTTATGAATCCGGTGGATCACCCGATGGGTGGTGGCGAAGGAAGAGCCTCCGGTGGCCATCCGCGCTCACGCAATGGGATGCCTGCAAAGGGATTCAAGACAAGGTCCAAGAAAAAGGCCAGCAATAAATATATCGTTGAAAAAAGAAAGAAATAATACTCAATAGTTGAATTATGAGCCGATCACTGAAAAAAGGTCCGTATATCAATTTCAAACTGGAGAAGAAGGTTTTAGAATCCGTTGAGTCTAAAAAAAAGACAGCGGTTAAAACCTGGTCGAGGAGTTCCATGATCTCTCCGGATTTTGTTGGCCAGACCATTGCCGTGCATAACGGGAACAAATTTATCCCGGTCTACATCACAGAAAATATGGTAGGTCATAAACTTGGCGAATTTGCCCCTACAAGAATTTTCAGGGGTCATTCCGGGAATAAGGATAAAGGTAAAAAGTAACGACATAATTAAAGAACAATGGGAGTTAAAAGTCGTACACGAGCTGAGAAGAGGGAAGAGACCCGTAAGGATGTGGCATCTGCCCGCCTGAATAATGTCCCCACTTCTCCTCGGAAGATGAGACTTGTAGCAGATCTGATCCGTGGAAAACGGGTTGAACTGGCACTGCAAATTTTGAAAACAAATCCAAAGCATCCCGCTATCGGTCTGCATAAGCTGGTTCTTTCAGCTATTGCAAACTGGCAGACCAAAAATGAAGGATTACGGATTGAGGAGAGCGATCTCTTTGTCAAAGAGATTCAGGTTGATGGCGGCCGTATTCTGAAACGGATACAGCCTGCTCCACAGGGTAGAGCTCACCGGATCAGGAAGCGCTCCAACCACGTAACCATCATCATTGACAGCCTGAATAAACCTGAGCCGGATCTGGATGAAGAGGATGTAGAGGATGTAGTGATGGATGAGGTTATAACAGAGAAGAAAACTCCTAAGGAGAAAAAGGAGACCATACAAGAGCCTAAAGCCAAAGTAAAGACTCCTAAAGCTACTGCAAAACCCAAAATGATTGCGAACCCTAAAGCGACTCCAAGAGCAAAGGTTGCTCCCAAGGCCGGTAAAGGAACTAACTTAAAATCAAGTAATAAAAAAGGATAATGGGACAGAAGACGAACCCGATTGCAAACAGATTAGGGATCATCCGCGGCTGGGACTCAAACTGGTATGGCGGAAAAAACTTTGAGTCAAAACTCATTGAAGATGAAAAGATCCGGAGGTATTTGAATGCCCGTTTATCCAAAGCAGGCATCTCCAAGATCGTAATCGAACGAACACTGAAACTGGTTACGGTAACCATTCATACTGCACGTCCGGGGATTATCATTGGAAAGGGTGGTCAGGAGGTTGATAAATTGAAAGAGGAGTTGAAAAAGGTTACCAGCAAAGAGATCCAGATCAACATCGCCGAGATCAAGAGACCCGAACTGGATGCTGTGATCGTAGCCAACACTGTTGCAAGTCAGATTGAAGGCCGGATCTCTCACCGCAGGGCTATCAAGACAGCGATTGCTTCAGCTATGAGAATTGGTGCTGAAGGAATCAAGATCGGAATTGCAGGCCGGCTGGGTGGAGCTGAAATGGCACGCCGGGAGCAGTATAAAGAGGGACGGATCCCACTGCATACCTTCCGCGCAGATATTGATTACGCTACCTGTGAGGCTCATACTACCTACGGACGGATTGGCATCAAGGTATGGATTTGTAAAGGTGAGATCTACGGAAGGCCGGATTTGGTTCCCAGTACAAGTAGTCAGAAGGGAAAAGCATCAGGTGGTCAGCATCCCAGAGGGGGTGGTGGTCCCAGGCCAAATCCCAGGAATAGAAAATAATGTAGCACCATAAGTAATACAATCAGATAATGTTACAGCCAAAGAAGACTAAATACAGGAAACAGCAGAAGGGGAAAATGAAGGGGAATGCCGGACGCGGACACGAACTGGCGTTTGGTTCCTTCGGGCTCAAGACACTGGAACAGGCATGGATCACAGGACGTCAGATTGAAGCTGCACGTCAGGCGATTACCCGTTATATGAAAAGGGAAGGACAGATTTGGATCCGCATCTTCCCGGATAAACCAGTTACAAAGAAACCTGCTGAGGTTCGTATGGGAAAAGGAAAAGGAGCTCCCGAATATTTCGTAGCCCGGATTACCCCTGGACGCATCATGTTTGAAGCCGAAGGTGTACCTATCGCTGTTGCAAAAGAGGCTTTACGTCTTGGCGCCCAGAAACTGCCTGTAGCTACCAAATTTGTTGTTCGCAGAGATTACGTAGAAGAATAAAATCAACCATGGAACAGAAAGTAATCAGAGAAATGACCACAGGTGAGATCACGGAGCGCCTGGATGAGGAGAAACGTCAGATTGTAAAACTGAAGCTCAATCATGCTGTTTCACCGCTCGAAAACCCAAATAAAATCAAGGCATACCGAAAAACTATCGCCCGTCTTGAAACAGAATTGCGTAATAGAGTATTGAAGGGTGAAGATATTAATCAGCAAGTAATCAATTGACAATCATGGAAACCAGAAAATTAAGAAAAGAGAAAACCGGGGTTGTTATCAGCAACGGGATGGAGAAATCCATTGTTGTTGAGGTGGAAAGAAAGGTCAAGCACCCGAAGTACGGTAAGTTTGTGAAAAAAACATCCCGCTTTATGGCTCATGATGAGACCAATGAGTGCAGGGAAGGAGATAAAGTTCGTATAGCTGAAACCAGACCTCTAAGCAAGAATAAATGCTGGAGACTTATAGAAATCGTTGAAAAGGTTAAATAGTCATGATACAACAAGAGTCAAGATTATCTGTTGCAGATAACAGCGGTGCCAAGGAGGTTCTGTGCATCAAAGTACTTGGCGGTACACGGAGACGGTATGCCTCAGTCGGTGACCGGATTATCGTAACCGTCAAACATGCAATCCCCTCCGGGAATATCAAAAAAGGCACTATATCCACTGCAGTAGTGGTGAGAACAAAAAAAGTGATACGGCGTAGCGACGGATCTTACATCCGGTTTGATGATAATGCAGTCGTGCTGCTCAACGCTGGTGGTGAACTGCTCGGAACACGTATTTTCGGCCCGGTTGCCAGAGAGTTGAGAGAGAAGCAGTTTATGAAAATCGTTTCGTTAGCACCAGAGGTGCTTTAAAGTAATAAAAGGCCCATGCAAAAAAAATTACATATCCGAAAAGGCGACACGGTGATGATCATTGCTGGCGATTCTAAAGGCCAGCAGGGGAAAGTCCTTTTGGTTGAGAAAGCCAAAAGCAAAGCCATCGTGGAAGGGGTGAACCTGGTTTCAAAACATACCAAACCAAATGCCAAAAGCCCACAGGGCGGGATTATCAAGAAAGAAGCTCCGGTTCACATCTCCAACCTCATGGTGGTTGATGGTACAGGGGAACCAACCAGGGTCAGCAGGAAAGTTGACGACAAGAATGAAAAACTGGTTCGTTATTCAAAAAAATCAGGGGAGGTAATTAAATAATGGCTTACACACCAAGAATAAAGGAGAAATACCTGAACGAGATCATTCCTGCATTGATGGAGGAGTTTAATTATAAAAATCGTATGCAGGTGCCCCGGATACTCAAGATGAGTCTGAATCAGGGATTAGGCATTGCCATCACAGACCGGAAATACATCGATACCGGAATAAATGAGATGACCATGATAGCCGGCCAGAAAGCCGTAGCAACCCTGTCAAAGAAAGATATCTCAAACTTCAAGCTCAGAAAAGGCAATCCGGTGGGTGTCAGAGTTACTCTTCGCGGAGATAAGATGTATGAGTTTCTCGATCGCCTGATTTCAGTTTCTCTGCCACGGGTCAGAGACTTTCGCGGAATCAATGACAAAGGCTTCGATGGACGGGGAAACTATACAATGGGAGTTACAGAACAACTCATCTTCCCGGAAATTGACATCGACAAGTTAACACGGATCAATGGAATGGATATCACTTTCGTGACTTCTGCTCCGAATGATCGGGAAGCATATGCCCTGTTAAAAGCATTCGGATTACCATTTAAAAACAAATAAAAACATGGCGAAAGAATCAATCAAAGCCAGAGAGCATAAAAGGGAAAAACTTGTTGCGCGTTACGCTGAAAAACGGAAAGCCCTGAAAGAGGCTGGTGATTACATCGGCTTACAGAAACTTCCAAAGAACGCATCACCTGTCAGGCTGCACAATCGTTGCAAATTAACAGGAAGACCCAAAGGGTACATGAGGCTGTTCGGCATCTCCCGCATCAATTTCCGTGAAATGGCTGTTAAAGGACTAATCCCTGGCGTTAGAAAAGCATCATGGTAATATATAGAGCCGCAATCAATTGCGGCTGTACAGCCTCGATTCATCGAGGCTCGATAAAAGAAGATTAATAAAATAAAAAAGAAAAATATGGTTACGGATCCCATTGCAGATTATTTAACCAGAGTCAGGAATGCCGTGATGGCAAACCATCGAGTGGTTGAGGTCCCGAAATCGAAGATCAAGGTGGAGATGACCAAAATCCTTCATGAGAAGGGTTATATCACTAACTACAAGGTGGAAGATGCTCCGATCCCTGGAATGATCAAGATTGCCCTTAAGTACCATCCGGTAACAAAAATCTCAGCCATCAACTCTCTCATCAGGATAAGCAAACCTGGCTTGCGAAAGTATGTCGATTCTGACCATCTCCCAAAAGTTTTAAACGGATTGGGGATTGCAATTCTTTCCACGTCACAAGGTGTAATGACTGACAAAGAGGCAAGAGTCAAGAAGATTGGCGGTGAAGTGTTATGTTTCATCAGTTAAAGAAGGAGACAAGACGATGTCAAGAATAGGAAAATTACCGATTGAAATCCCTGCAGATGTTAAGGTAACAATCTCAGACACAAATCTGATTACCGTGAAGGGAAAGTTGGGAGAGTTGCATCAGCAGGTTGACCCCAAGATCGTTGTGAAACTGGAAGGAGCCCAGCTTCTCGTACAACGAAACAGCAATGAACAGGATGACCGTTCAAAGCATGGTTTGTACCGCTCATTGATTGCCAATATGGTGAAAGGTGTGTCTGAAGGATATACGACCGTACAGGAACTGATTGGCGTTGGATATAAAGCAACGGGAACCGGACAGACACTGGAGTTGGCACTTGGATACTCACATAATATCCTTATTGAGCTTCCACAAGAAATTTCACTGGAGACAACCACAATCAAAGGGAAAGCAAATACGATTATCCTAAAATCCTTTGACAAACAGCTGCTTGGACAGGTTGCTTCCAAAATCAGATCGCTTCGTCCACCTGAACCTTACAAAGGGAAGGGAATTCGTTTTGCGGGTGAAGTGATCAAGAAGAAAGCCGGTAAATCAGCAGCAGGACAATAAAACAAAAGAGCCGTGATGAATCACGGCTGTACAGACGCGGTTTATCGCGTCTCTTCAAAATAATAGAAAAATGGCAATTAAAGATAAAAAGGAATACAGACGTTGGAGGATCAAAATGAAGATCCGGAAGATCGTCAAGGGTACAGCAGATCGTCCCCGGATGACGGTATTCAGAAGCAACAAGGAGATTTACGTCCAGTTGATCGACGACCTGACAGGCAAGACACTGGCTGCAACCTCATCCCAGATTGCTGAGATCAATTCTCAGAAAATCAGCAAGATAGAACAGGCCAAGCTGGTGGGGAAAGCAATTGCAGAGAAAGCCAGTCAGGCAGGCATCGAAACTGTTATCTTCGATAGGAACGGATATTTATATCATGGTCGGGTAAAATCTCTGGCTGAATCAGCCCGGGAAGGTGGCCTAAAATTCTAAATAGCTATGGCAAACGCTAACGTAAAAAGAGTAAAATCAAGCGAAATTGAATTTAAAGATCGCCTGGTCAGCATCCAGCGGGTTACCAAGGTGACCAAAGGTGGAAGGACATTCAGTTTTTCAGCTATCGTTGTAGTGGGGAATGAGAATGGTGTGGTTGGATATGGACTGGGGAAAGCAAAAGAGGTAACCGCAGCTATCGCCAAAGGAATTGACGATGCCAAGAAAAATCTGGTCAAGGTGCCGATTCTGAAAGGAACTATACCACATCAGCAGGAGGGTAAATATTCCGGAGCACTTGTCTTCCTGAAACCGGCTGCTCCCGGTACAGGGGTTATCGCCGGAGGTGCTATGCGGGCTGTACTGGAGAGCGTGGGGGTTACTGATGTGCTCGCAAAATCCAAAGGCTCATCCAACCCGCACTCTGTCGTAAAAGCCACCATCAATGCCCTGGTCAAACTGCGCGATCCTTATACGATTGCTCAGCTCAGAGGGATTGATATGCAACGGGTTTTCAACGGATAATGTTATATCAAAATTAAACGCATCTAGACGATGGCAAAAATAAAAATCACCCAGGTCCGCAGTAAAATAGGCAGACCAGAACGGCAAAAGAGGACTCTGGAAGCTCTTGGACTGAGACGGATACGTCATACGGTAGAACATGAAGCTACTCCTCAGATACTGGGTATGGTACTCAAGGTCAAACACCTGGTCACAGTTGAAGAACTGGACTAACTGAAAACATAGAACGTAACAACGTATAAAATACTAGCAATGGATTTAAGCAATCTAAAACCGGCTGAAGGCTCAACCAAGAAACCGAAGAGAATTGGACGAGGACAAGGCTCCGGCAGAGGCGGAACCTCCACACGTGGCCACAAAGGGGCAAAATCCCGTTCAGGTTATTCTCGGAAACTGGGAAATGAAGGGGGGCAGATGCCACTTGTAAGACGTGTACCCAAGTTTGGATTTAAGAATATTAACCGCATCGAATACAAAGGCATCAATGTAGATGCTCTGCAGTACCTTGCTGATAAACTGAAGGTGACTGAGATCAATCTTGAAATTTTGATAAATAATGGATATGCCTCTAAGAAAGACCGGATCAAAATTCTGGGAAGAGGTGAACTGAAAACCAAACTCAATGTAACGGCTCACGCATTTTCCGCTACCGCCAAGAAGATTATAGAAGATAACGGAGGGAGTGCAAACACTATTTAAATCCTGTTGAATGAAAAAGTTGATACAAACCATCCGGAACATTTGGAAGATCGAAGACCTGAGAAACAGAATCCTCTATACTCTCGGCATCCTTCTGATCTATCGTTTGGGATCGTATGTGGTACTGCCAGGTGTGGATCCAAGCATGCTGGCAAGCCTCCAGAACCAGAGTAGCGAAGGCCTGCTGGGTCTGCTCAATATGTTCTCGGGAGGTGCATTTGCCAATGCCTCTATCTTCGCTCTCGGCATCATGCCCTATATCTCCGCATCTATTGTCATGCAGCTACTCGGATTAGCAATTCCCTACTTTCAGAAACTTCAGAAAGAGGGAGAAAGCGGAAGGAAAAAGATCAATCAGATCACCCGTTATTTAACAGTGGTTATCCTCATTTTCCAATCCCCTGCGTATATTGCGAACCTGGTATCTCAGATACCACCGGAAGGAATTATGCCTTTCGATCCCAACACGCTCACTAACTCTGTCTTCTCATTCTTTGGCATATCGTCAATCATCACACTTACAGCCGGTTCCATGTTTATTATGTGGCTTGGCGAACGAATCACTGATAAGGGGATCGGAAACGGTATTTCACTGATCATTATGATCGGTATCATTGCCAATTTACCCTTTGCATTTTTTGGAGAATTGGTTTCCCGCATGGAGCAGCAGGGAGGAGGCCTTGTAATGTTCGTGGTCGAGATTGCATTCCTGGTCTTCGTGGTCCTGGTGACAATTTTGTTAGTGCAGGGTACACGCCGGATTCCGGTTCAATATGCCAAACGGATTGTTGGGAATAAACAGTATGGCGGCGTTCGCCAGTATATCCCTTTAAAGGTCAATGCAGCTGGTGTTATGCCGATCATCTTTGCGCAGGCGATCATGTTCCTGCCATTGACACTGGCCGGCTTTGCCAATTCGGATGCACTGTCGGGAATTGCACGGGTATTTACCGACTATACAAGTTTCTGGTATAATTTTGTTTTCTTCCTGATGATCATATTCTTCACCTATTTCTATACTGCTATTACGATTAATCCAACACAGATGGCAGAGGATATGAAGAAAAACGGAGGATTTATCCCAGGCGTGAAGCCAGGAAAGAAGACAGCTGAATTTATCGATAATATCATGTCGAGGATTACACTTCCAGGTTCAATATTCCTTGGATTTGTAGCTATCATGCCAGCAATTGTTGGATTGGTTGGAGTGACTTCTCAGTTTGCACAGTTTTATGGTGGTACATCTCTGCTGATTCTTGTAGGTGTTGTACTGGATACTTTGCAGCAGATTGAAAGCCACCTGTTGATGAGGCATTACGACGGATTGACCAAGTCGGGGAGAATCAAAGGCAGGTCGTCATTCAGCATGGCCGGGTAAATGAAATTGAGACCGGATGGTTGTTAAGACAACAGAAGAGGTTGAGCGATTAAGAGAAAACGCGATCATTGTCAGCAAAACACTGGCAGAAGTCGCAAAACATATAAAACCAGGCGTTAAAACGATAACGCTGGATCAAATAGCGGAGGAGTATATTCGCGACGAGGGAGCGGTTCCCGGATTTAAAGGGTATCGCGGATTTCCGGGCACTTTGTGCATCTCTGTGAATGAAGAGGTGGTACACGGCATCCCGGGAGAGAGAGTTCTTAAAAATGGTGATGTTGTTTCGATCGACTGCGGATGCATCAAACACGGTTTCTACGGTGATTCGGCTTATAGCTTTCCGGTTGGAGAGGTGAAATCCGAGGTGATGGATCTGCTCAGAAGAACCAAGGAGTCCCTTTTCAGGGCCCTTGATGTGGCTCTTACGGGAAAACGGGTTGGAGATATCAGTTCAACTGTTCAGGATTATGTTGAATCCTTTGGTTATTCGGTCGTTCGCGAGTTAGTTGGTCATGGTCTTGGAAGAGAGTTGCATGAAAAACCCGATATCCCCAACTATGGGAGGAAAGGGTCAGGGACAAAGCTACAAGATGGTTTGGTGATTTGCATCGAGCCGATGATCAACCTGGGGACGAAAAATGTTGTTCAAGCTCCTGATGGATGGACAATCCGGACATTTGACAGGAAGCCCTCTGCTCATTATGAGCTAACTGTAGTAGTAAGGAAGGAAAAAGCGGATGTACTCTCCACTTTCTCTTACATTGAAGAGGTACTTGGACCGGATAGTATAAAGTAAAGACGCAGCTTACTGCGTCTCAACAAAAGAAAAATGGCAAAGCAATCTTCAATTCAACAAGATGGAACGGTCATTGAATCGCTAGGCAACGCCATGTTCAGAGTGGAACTCGAAAACGGACATGTGATAACAGCGCACATCTCCGGGAAGATGAGGATGCACTACATCAAAATATTGCCGGGCGACAAAGTGAAGATAGAAATGTCGCCGTATGATTTAACAAAAGGAAGAATAACGTTTAGATACCAATAGTGTAAAACAGAATATATCATGAAAGTCAGAACTTCGATAAAGAAACGTTCAGCTGATTGCAAGATTGTTCGCAGAAAGGGCACTCTGTATGTGATCAATAAGAAAAACCCAAGGTTTAAACAAAGACAAGGTTAACAATCATTATAAAAGAGTTTAATTATGGCCAGAATTGCAGGTATTGATTTACCCAAACAGAAACGGGGAGTGATAGGGCTGACCTATATCTATGGGATTGGCAGAAGCAATGCAGAGAAGATTTTAACAATGGCCGGAGTGGATATGAATACAAAAGTTCAGGATTGGACTGACGATGAGCAGAATGCAATCCGTATTATCCTCACCGACCATTTCAAAGTAGAAGGCGCAATGCGTTCCGAAGTTCAGACGAACATCAAAAGGCTGATGGACATCGGATCTTACAGGGGAATACGACATCGTCTGGGGCTTCCGGTCCGCGGACAGAGTACAAAAAATAACGCCCGTACCAGAAAGGGCAGGAAAAAGACAGTTGCAAACAAGAAGAAGGCAACGAAATAGTAAATTGTAGTTAGCAGAGCTTATGGCAAAAACTGAGAAAAGTTCAAGAAAACGGGTCGTGAAAGTCGATCCTATTGGAAGGGCATACGTAAACGCCTCTTTCAATAATCTGATTGTAACCCTGACAAATAATGTCGGACAGGTGATCGCGTGGTCTTCTGCCGGGAAGATGGGCTTCAGAGGATCGAAGAAGAATACCCCTTATGCGGCTCAGATGGCAGCACAGGATGCCTCAAAAAAGGCTTATGATGCCGGACTGAGGAAGGTCAAAGTATATATTAAAGGCCCTGGTGCAGGCAGAGAGTCAGCTATCCGGACGATCCATACTTCAGGTATTGAAGTCTCTGAGATCATGGATATCACTCCGTTACCACACAATGGATGTCGCCCTCCCAAGAGGCGCCGTGTTTAACAGAAACTATTCAAAAGAATTATTATAATAAAGAATTATGGCTAGATATATTGGTCCGAAATCAAAGATAGCAAGAAAGTTCAAAGATCCAATCTATGGACCTGATAAGTATTTCGAGAAGAAGAATTATCCTCCCGGAATGCATGGACAGTCAAGACGTCGCCCCAAAGCTTCCGAATATGGAACCCAGTTGATGGAGAAGCAGAAGGCTAAGTATACATATGGTATTTTGGAGAGACAATTTAAAAACACATTCCTGAGAGCGGCTCGTAAAGGTGGAAAAACAGGTGAAGTTCTTTTGCAACTGATTGAAGCCCGGCTTGATAATGTGGTTTTCCGTTTGGGAATTTCTCCTACCCGGAGTGGTGCCAGACAGCTGATCTCCCATCGGCATATTACTGTGAATGGGAACGTTGTCAACATCGCAAGTTATGAAGTTCATCCTGGTGATATCATTAGCGTTAGGGAACGTTCCAGATCGCTTGAGGCAATCCTCAATTCAGTCGCTTCCCGATCGAACCAATTTCCCTGGCTTGAGTGGGATGTAAATTCGCTTACAGGAAAATTTATGAATTTTCCGGAACGCGATCAGATTCCCGAGAACATCAAAGAACAATTGATTGTTGAGTTGTACTCGAAATAACCGTAGTAATTAAAAATTAACCCCTAAAAAGGCAATTTATGGCAATATTACCGTTTCAGAAGCCCGATAAGGTCATCATGGTTGAATCTGATGACAACCGTGGAATGTTCGAGTTTCGTCCGCTCGAACCCGGTTTCGGAGTCACTATCGGAAATGCCCTCAGAAGAATCCTGCTTTCCTCACTTGAGGGCTATGCCATCACCTCCATCAAGATCGAAGGCGTTGACCAGGAGTTTTCTACCATCAAAGGAGTGATAGAAGATGTTACTGAGATTATCCTGAATTTGAAACAGATCCGGTTCAAGAAACTGATTGAATCTGAAAATTCGGAAAAGGTAACTGTGATAATCGCACAGCAAAAAGAGTTTAAAGCTGGCGATATCAACAAGTTTTTATCAGTCTTTCAGGTTCTCAATCAGGATATGACTATCTGTCATATGGAACCTGGCATTAAACTTACCATTGAGATCTCAATTGATAAGGGGCGTGGATATGTACCTGCTGAAGAGAATAAATCGCTCAGTTCCAGTCTCGGTCTTATCGCAATTGATTCTGTGCATACACCTATCAAGAATGTAACTTTCCATGTGGAAAATTTTCGTGTAGAGCAGAAAACCGACTACGAGAAGCTGGTCATGGAGATCACTACTGATGGCTCAATTCACCCTAAAAACGGCCTGAAAGAGGCAGCACGGGTGTTGATCCACCACTTTATGCTGTTCTCTGATGAGAAGATCACCCTCGACACAAATGAAAAAACAGTAACCGAGGAGTTCGACGAAACTTCTCTGCATATAAGGCAATTGCTGAAGACCAAACTGGTTGATATGGACCTGTCAGTTAGGGCATTAAACTGCCTCAAAGCTGCTGACGTGGAGACTCTTGGCGACCTGGTTGCATTTAATAAGAACGACCTGCTGAAGTTTAGGAATTTTGGCAAGAAATCACTCACTGAGCTGGAGGAACTTGTGAAGACAAAAGGACTTGAGTTTGGCATGAATACGTCAAAATATAAATTAGATAAGGATTAATTGTAATGAGACATAAGAAGAAATTTAACCATCTTGGAAGAACGAGCCCACACAGGAAAGCGATGCTTTCCAACATGGCCTCATCATTGATCCTTCACAAGAGAATCACAACAACACTGGCGAAAGCAAAAGCATTACGATCCTACATCGAGCCACTGATTACAAAAGCAAAAGAGGATTCAACTCATTCCCGGCGCCTGGTATTCAGTCATCTTCAAAACAAAGAGGCCGTTTCAGAACTTTTCCGCGAAATTGCCCTTAAAATTGCCGACAGACCTGGTGGTTACACAAGGATCCTTAAGGTTGGACCACGGTTGGGCGACAATGCTGAAATGTGCATGATGGAACTGGTCGACTACAACGAGTTGATGCTGGAACAAAAGGATGATCAGAAAGGGAAGTCAACCCGCAGACGCCGTGGTACTGCCAGGAAAAAAGATGACACAGATGCAAAACCAAAAACTGAAGAACCAAAAGATTCAGCCATACCGGTTGAAGAGGTAGAAGAGGAAGTTGTAGCCGAAACAATAGAGGAGCCTGTGGCAGAAGTGACCGCCTCCGCTGAAGCTTCAGCGGTTGAAGAGGAAGTTGCAGCCGAGCCAATCGGGGAGCCTGTTGCAGAGGTGACCGCCTCCGCTGAAGCTTCAGCGGTTGAAGAGGAAGTTGCAGCCGAGCCAA
>CALCGJ010000011.1 GCA_937900965.1 uncultured Bacteroidota bacterium
TGGTGCCGTGGTGCCATGGTGCCGTGGTGCCATGGTGCCGTGGTGCCGTGGTGCTGTAGAGTCTTTCCGGGATCCGGTATCCGGTATCTGGTATCCGGTATCTGGTATCCGGCTTCGGAGAATGCACATCTGCATCAGAGCCAGCTCCATGTGGAGCCGCTTGTTATTGCTGATCCGGTAATTCAGGTCACAGCGGCTATTGATATCCAGGACCTTAAGTAACAATTCCGGGGAACAAACAATGGCCTGTTCCTTGTATCGCTGCCGGATGTTTGGAGCTGTTTCGAGTAATACAATCGTTGCAGGGTCTTTGCAAACCAGCAGGTTACGTATGTGCTCTCCGAAACCGATCAGAAAATGCTGACCGTCAAAACCCTTCTCCAGAATCTCATTGAGGATCAGTAATACTCCGGCGGCATCATGATTCAGGATCTTTTCAGTGATCCGGAAGTAGTATTCATAATCCAGGACATTCAGGTTCTCGATTACGGTCTCATAGGTGAGTTCATTGCCTGCAAAGCTTACCAACTGATCAAAAATCGAGAGGGCATCGCGCATAGCACCATCTGCTTTTTGTGCAATGATGTGCAGGGTGTCTTCTCCGGCCTGGATCTTCTCCTGACCGGCAACAAATTGAAGATGTGCCGCAATATCATCGACTGTTATTCTACGGAAGTCGAAGATCTGGCAACGGGAGAGAATGGTCGGGATTATCTTATGTTTTTCTGTTGTTGCCAGGATGAATTTAGCATATGCCGGAGGCTCTTCAAGTGTTTTTAGAAAGGCATTGAAGGCTGAAGCGGAGAGCATGTGTACCTCGTCGATGATATAGACTTTGTAAATGCCCATCTGAGGGGGAATTCGCACCTGGTCAACCAGGCTTCGGATGTCGTCGACCGAATTGTTGGAAGCACCGTCAAGTTCATAGATGTTGAACGAAGCATTCTCATTAAAGGAGAGGCAGGAGGGACAGGCATCACATGCTTCTGCAAGGGGGGAGAGGTTTTCACAATTGATGGTTTTTGCCAGGATCCTAGCACAGGTTGTCTTTCCTACGCCCCTGGGGCCACAGAAGAGAAATGCCTGGGCCAGCTGATTGTGCAGGATTGCGTTTTTTAAGGTATTTGTGATAGAGGGTTGCCCTACCACTGTACTGAAGGTTTGTGGTCGATATTTCCGGGCCGATACGATGAAGTTTTGCATGGTTAGTTAAATCGCTCAATTAGGTATCCAAAAGTACGAAAGTTTTTGATTTTTGTGTAATTTGGCTCATCCAACTCAAGGTATTGTGTTACTGTTTTATACCTCTTCGGTTCCTGCCAGACTGCGCTATATCGTCCACCTTTTGTTTGAGGATATATCGGGACTGACGGTGACATTCACTCCCTCGTTAGAGGAATATCTCTCTTACGAAGGGCCCAAAGTTGCTTACTGTAAGGAGGACCCGGGGGATGGACTGTTTGTCGAGTCTTCGGGTTTGTTGTTTGAACAGGCGATCTTTTCTCACGAGATACCCATTCGCCGTTTTCAAGAAATCCCCGTAATCTTTGAAGCAACGAATCCCGATTCCGGTTTCCCATTTGACTTCCTGGCAGCATCGTTCTACCTTGTATCGAGGTATGAGGAATACATTGCAACCGGAAGCGACAAATACAACAGGTTCCCGGCATCCTCCAGCCTGGCTTTTCAGGGTGGCTTCCTGGATAAGCCGGTAGTGAATATCTGGCTCAGGCTTTTCATCGATCGGTTGCGTAGGAAATACCCTTCACTGATGATCCGCCAGGAACCCTTCCGTTACCTGCCCACAATCGACATTGACCATGCCTTTGCCTATCGCTACCGTCCGGTATCCAGAACAATTGGGGGGATAGGCCGCTCCCTCTCCCGCGGCAGGGTTAATGAAGTTCTGGAACGATTCCGTGTACTTTCAGGATCCGCGCAGGATCCTTATGATACATACTCTTTTATCAGGTCTCTTCATCAGGATAATCAGCTTTCCACACTATGCTTTGTTCTTTTTGCTGATTACGGCGGCAACGACAATAACATAGAGGTTGATGGGGATGGAATGCGGGAGTTGGTTCATTCACTGGCGGAATGGTCGGATCTTGGAGTGCATCCATCTTTATCTTCATCGAAAGAACCTTCCCGCTTACAGAGCGAGAAAAAGGGATTGGAAAGAGTAACGGGAACAGAGATTACGAGGAGCCGTCAGCATTTTCTGAAGTTTTCATTTCCATCCACCTTTCAGCATCTTGTTTCCCTGGGCATCCGGGATGAATATTCCATGGGGTATGCCTCCAATCCGGGTTTTCGTGCGGGAATCTCACATCCCTTCGGTTTTTTTGATCTTTCCGTGAATGAAGAAAAACCTTTACTGATCCATCCTGTATCGGTAATGGACGTCACCTTTCGCGATTATCTTCGTCTAACACCGGAAGAGAGTCTTAACGAGATAAAACAAATCATAGATCAGGTTCGTTTGTATAATGGTGAGTTTATCAGCCTGTGGCACAATGAGAGCCTCTCGGATAAAGGAAGATGGAGAGGCTGGAGGAAACTGTATGAGGAAGTCGTGAAGGAAGCAGCCGGAACAACGTGAGACGTGAAACGTGAAACGTGAAAGAAAAAAGAAACCCGAAACCATGATCTTTTATCTGACACATAAACAGATTGATAAAACGAAGTGGGATCGGTGCATCCACGATTCTGTAAACTCCCTGGTCTATGGCTTTTCCTGGTACCTCGATCTTGTCTCACCAGGCTGGGATGCTCTCATTGAGGATGACTACCGAAGCGTTTTTCCATTGACACACAAACGGCAGGCGGGCATCTCATACCTGGCCCAGCCATTTTTTACCCAGCAACTTGGAGTTTTTACAACGAATCTCCTCTCACAGGAACTGGTTACCCGTTTCCTCGATGCCATTCCTGCGAGATTCAAACTGGTTGAGATCCATCTGAACGGATTTAATAAAGTTGATCCGAAGCAGTTCGAGGTTTCTTCCCGCAAAAATCATGAGTTGGAATTGATCTACCCTTACAATGAGATCAGCGGAAGATACTCCCAGAATACCAGACGTAACCTCAAAAAGGCTGTGGAAGCAAAGGTGTTGGTGAGCAGGAAAGTTTCAGCTGATGAGCTGATCTCTCTTTTCCGGAAAAACTACGGGAAGCAGGAGGGGAAGCTTAACTACCGTAATTACATCTCAATTGAAAAAATAATTGAACATTGTATAAAACAAGCTTCGGGAATATTGATAGGTGCAGGGAACAGGGAAGGGGAGTTGGATGCCGGAGCATTTTTCCTGAAAGACCGTACCCGCTTTATATTGTTGCTGGCTGCTTCCGACTACAATACCCGAAATAATGGGGCGATGTTCCTGTTGCTTGATACGTTCATCCGTGAGCATGCAAGCCAGCCGGTAATGTTGGATTTCGAAGGGGGAAATGACCCGAACCTGGGACGTTTCTACAAAAGTTTTGGAGCCCGGGAAACGACTTATCCTTTTGTGAGAATATCCAGGATACCGTTTTATAAACAGCAACGGAGAATCTGAATTATACTATCTTTGTTTAAAATGACCAAATGATAAAATCTACGTCAATGATTCGGCTTCTGGGACAGTCGCACTCCCTGCTTAACCAATTTGTAGCAGAGATCCGTGATGTCGAGATCCAGCGGGATAGCCTTCGTTTTCGGAATAACCTCGAACGAATAGGGGAGATCTTTGCGTATGAGATCAGCAAAGAGTTGGCCTATGAAGAGAAGGAGGTCGTCACCTCCCTTGGAATTGCCAATGTTCCCGTATTGACCCAATACCCTGTTCTGGCTACTATTTTACGTGCAGGGTTGCCTTTCCACCAGGGTTTTTTGAAATTTTTCGACCGATCTTCAAATGCATTTGTCTCAGCATATAGAATGGCTCACAAAGATGGCACTTTCAGCATGAGCGTTGAGTATGCCTCTTCCACCTCCATCGACGGGAAGGTGTTGATTATCTGCGACACCATGATTGCTACAGGATCTTCTATGGTTCATACTTACAAGGAGTTGCTTGCCAGGGGCAAACCGGCACATGTGCACATTGCAACCATTCTTGCCAGTATGGAGGGTGTAAATCACCTGAAGAAGTCTCTTCCCAAAAAGAATGTCACCATTTGGGTAGGAGATGTTGACGAAGAGCTAACTGCCCAGCTTTTCCTGGTCCCGGGTTTAGGAGATGCAGGAGATCTGGCATTTGGAGAGAAAAACTGAAAATCTTTTTCCCAATGAACCGTACACTTGTCTTTGAAAACATTAAGGTCTCTCTCGACTCCATCAGGAGTCACCTCCTCCGCAGCATCCTCACAATCCTCATCATTGCTTTCGGCATCATGGCGCTGGTTGGGATTCTAACGGCGACAGATTCCATCAAATATTACCTTACAGCCAACTTCTCTATGATGGGATCAAACACCTTCACGATCCGCAACAGGTCATTAAACGTTCATATCGGTGGTCAGGAAAACAAGCAGCGGAGATACGAGCCTATTACGCTTGATCAGGCCATGGAATTTAAAGAACGGTTTAATTTCCCGGCCTATACCTCGGTATACACATATGCCACGGGGAGAGCAACAGTGAAGTACGAATCAAACAAAACCAATCCAAACACACGGGTCATCGGTGTTGACGACAATTATATTATGACATCAGGAGATGAGATCGCCAACGGACGGAACTTTACACCGGATGAGATAAATTATGGTACAAGTGTAGCTGTGGTTGGCACAGAAATCGTCAATAGCATATTCAAGAATAAAGAGGACCCGGTGGGAAAAGTTATCGCCATCGGCTCCGGCAAGTACCGTATTGTCGGAGTGTTGAAAGGAAAGGGTGCCAGCGCTGTTATCAGCAACGACAGGAGTTGCTTCATTCCCCTTAACAATGTAAGGATCTACTTTCCCCGGCCGAACATGTCCTACAATATCAGTGTGATGGTCAACAACCAGGCACAGATGGATGCCGGCGTAGGTGAGGCAACCGGGATGCTCCGCAGTATCAGGCAGGTTCCGGTAGGTCTGGAGGAGTCGTTCGAAATCACCAAGAGTGATGAGATTGCCAACATGCTTATTGAGCTTACCAGGTTTGTCACTCTTGCCGCAACTTTCATCGGACTGATTACCCTGATGGGAGCTGCGATTGGGTTGATGAATATCATGCTTGTATCGGTGACTGAACGTACCCGGGAGATCGGCATCCGAAAAGCCATTGGAGCTACTAAACGACTTATCAGGAACCAGTTCCTGGTTGAAGCCATTGTTATCGGACAACTGGGAGGCGCCCTGGGAATCATCCTCGGCATCCTGATCGGAAATGTGATCTCACTGGTGATCGGGAGCGCCTTTATTATCCCATGGGTATGGATCGTTATGGGTGTGGTGGTTTGCTTTTTCGTAGCCCTGATTTCCGGCATCTATCCTTCCCGGAAGGCTGCAAACATGGATCCCATAGAGTCGCTTCGTTACGAATAACTTTTGTTTATGGATGTTAACCGTATCAGATCCATGCTGTTGCATGAGTATCCCTATGCTACCACCCCCGGACAGGAGCAGTTAATGGGGGAGCTGGCGGTATTTCTTACCATATCATGGAAGAAAGCAACTGCTCTGTTCCTTCTGAAAGGGTACGCCGGAACCGGTAAGACTACTGTTGTGAAAGCGTTGGTCAACGTACTCCCTTCTATTGGGAAACGAACCGTACTGATGGCTCCAACCGGAAGGGCAGCTAAGGTGATGGCAGGTTACACGGGGAAACAGGCTCATACAATTCATCGCAAGATATACCTGGCCTGGACAAACAAAGAGGGCCAGATTGAGATGAAGCTGCAAAAAAACCTACACCGGCACACCCTATTTATCGTTGACGAAGCCTCCATGATCCAGCATGCTATGCCTGTGCAAGGGCAATTGTTTGCTACCCGAAATTTGCTTGACGACCTGTTTGCCTATGTACACTCCGGAGAGAACTGCCGCCTACTTTTCATTGGTGATTCAGCTCAGCTGCCACCGGTCGGACTGGATTACAGCCCGGCGCTTGACAGTTCATTTCTTAAGAACGCGTATGACCTGGAGATTGACTCTTTTGAATTGACAGAAGTGGTAAGGCAGATGCAGGAGTCGGGTATCCTGGTCAACGCCACCAGGATCAGGGATGAAATATTAAAACAGGAGATCAAATTCCCGCTTTTTCAGATAGAATCTTTCCCGGATATCTGCCGGATTAACGGTGATGAACTGGAAGAGGCACTGAACCAGGCCTACTCGGGGTCGGAGCGTGAGAATAACGTAGTCATTTGCCGATCTAACAAGCGTGCTAACATTTTCAACCGGGAGATCCGGCGGAGGATTCTGTTCCTGGAGGGAGAGATCACGACCGGGGATTACCTGATGGTTGTAAAGAACAACTATTTCTGGCTCCCGCTGGAATCCTCCGCCGGATTCATCGCCAACGGCGACATCGTGGAGATTACACGTATCCGGAAGTTTGAAGAGCTATACGGTTTCCGCTTTGCCGATATCACAATCCGGTTCATTGATTACCCGGATGAACCTCAACTTGATGTAAAGATCATTCTTGATACGTTGACTTCCGAATCAGCTGCATTACCACAGCCCGACAATAACCGGCTCTATCAAACTGTCATGGAGGACTTTGCCGACCTGAGGTCGCGACGCGAGCGTGTGGAGAAGGTAAAAGCCAGTCCTCATTTCAATGCCTTGCAGGTGAAATTTGCCTACGCATTGACCTGCCATAAAACCCAGGGAGGGCAGTGGGATACTGTGTTTGTGGATCAGGGGTACCTGACAGACAAAATGCTCAACGTGGAGTATCTCAGGTGGTTATATACTGCAGTTACCAGGGCAACAAAAAAAATGTTCCTGGTAAATTTCCAGGAACGATTTTTTGGGTGACCTGTAGGGGCGACCTGCCGTAGGGGCGACCTGCC
>CALCGJ010000012.1 GCA_937900965.1 uncultured Bacteroidota bacterium
GTTCAGATTAATCCTGCGACCACTCATATTGCGGTAACTGATTCTATTGTTAACCTGCTGGCTGGTGAAACAGAATTTAGCCTAAACGCATCGCTTTCGCCGATTTCATTTTCGAAAAATGCAGCCGTTGACCTAATGTCATCAGGAGAAAAAGCCAATGATGTTGGCATGGACCGGGACGACAGCGGCGGCAATCATAGTACCATTAAATTGAATAAATGGAAAGTGAAGTTGGAGAAAGGGTCGGAATATTTTGTTGTTCACTATGAAGGGAATATTGATTTCTCTTTTTCTCAAAGCGAGGAAGACTATGCAAGGGGATTCAGCGAATCGCCCGGAATTATCTGCGATTCAGGAATATATCTTGCCGGATCCACCTATTGGGTTCCTGCTTTTAATGAGAAACCTGTCACGTTTCAATTAACCACTACATTGCCACCGGGTTGGAAAACCGTTTCGCAAGGCGAACGAACGGCTGAAAAAGTAAGTGTTGATCAGCATTCTGACACATGGAACTGTAACACTCCCCAGGAGGAGATATTCCTGATAGGCGCTCGTTTCACAGAGTATTCGCATAGCATGAACAGTGGCATCGGGGCAATGGCATTTTTGCGTACACCCGACGAAGCTCTTGCCGGCAAATATCTTGATTTGACCGAGCAATATATGGACATGTACCAGAAACTAACCGGGCATTACCCATATACTAAATTTGCCCTGGTTGAGAATTTCTGGGAAACAGGTTACGGTATGCCTTCGTTCACGCTGCTGGGTGAAAAAATCATCCGTTTTCCGTTTATTCTGTATTCTTCCTATCCTCATGAATTGTTGCATAACTGGTGGGGAAACAGTGTTTATGTCGATTTTGGCACAGGCAACTGGTGCGAGGGGATCACAGCTTACGAAGCAGATCATTTGATCAGTGAACAACGCGGAAAGGCTGAAGATTACCGTCGTTCGACCCTGCAAAAATTTACAAACGTGGTGGACGAAACCAACGATTTTCCACTCAATAACTTTAGCTCCCGTACCGATGCTGCCAGCGAAGCCATTGGTTATGGAAAATCACTGATGATGTGGCACATGCTAAGACGCAACGTAGGTGACGAGAATTTTAAGAAAGGGTTTGCCCTTTTTTATGAAAATTTCAAATTTAAAACGGCATCGTTCGATGACATCCGGACTTCATTTGAAACGATTACGGGTAATGATTTAAAACCATTCTTTAATCAGTGGCTGACCCGCACCGGGGCACCCGAAATAGCCATCAATGAGGTGAAGGTCAGTAAAACCAATGATAAATTTCATGTCTCAATTACGCTTGAGCAAAAACAAAAAGAAGAGGCATTTCATGTGGACATCCCCATTGTTATCGCTACCGAAAAAGGACTCGAAACGTTTGTTGTGAACATGAAAGACAAGATCCAGGAGTTCGGGTTCGATCTCAGTATCGAGCCGTTGAAGCTGGCGGTTGACCCACAGTACGATGTGTTTAGGATTCTGGATCCGATGGAAGTGCCGCCAACCTGGTCAAAGATATTGGCAAGTAAGGAGAACCTGGTTATCCTGCCTGCGAAAGCTGATGCAAGCAGAAAACAATTGTATAAAAATTTTATCGACCAGTGGAAAGCTGCTGACAATGATCAGTTTGAAGTCGTTTTTGACAACGAATTAACCACCTTGCCAGCCAATAAAACGAGCTGGATCATTGGTTTTGAGAACAAGTTTGCAGACATAATAAATGCTGCTATCTCGGGCTCGCACTCAACCTTGAAGGGCGATTCGGTTATTTTTGAAAACAGGGCTACTGCAAAACAAAATCACAGTTTTGTGTTAACAGTTTATAATGATTTGAACAGCAACTATAACATGGCTTTTATCGCCCTCGACAACAGCGTGGCTATTGCAGGCCTGGTTAGAAAATTGCCTCACTACGGTAAATATAGTTACCTGGGTTTTGAAGGTGACGAACCTGTGAATGTAGCAAAAGGGGAATGGCCTGTACTTAATTCGCCATTGATTAAAATTTTTGAAAACAGTGCTCAAAACCTGAATATGGTTCAGAAAAGAGAGCCTTTGGCTACCCTGGCTCCGATTTTTTCGGAGCAAAGAATGTTGGAGCACATTCATTACCTGGCATCAGACGAACTGAAGGGTCGCGGTTTGGGAACGCCTGAACTGGATTCTGCTGCCAATTATATTGCCGGAAAATTTAAAGAGTACGGTTTAGAACCCATGAGAAACTCATATTTTCAGCAATTCTCTCATAATTTCCCGGATAAAGGGGAGATACAAATGAAAAATGTTGTGGCTGTTATCAGGGGAAATGACGAAAAGCTGAAAGATTCTCCGGTAGTTATTTCAGCCCATTACGATCACCTTGGATTGGGTTGGCCCGATGTGCACAAAGGCGATGAAGGCAAAATCCATCCTGGTGCAGACGACAATGCGAGCGGAGTTTCTATTCTGCTCGAAATAGCCAAATCAATGGCCAAAACCATCCAGCCAAAAAGAACAATAATTTTTGTTGCTTTTACAGGAGAAGAGGCTGGTTTAATAGGTTCCCGTTATTTTGTCGGCCAGGCAAAAAAATATTTTCCGGGAACGATCATAGCAGATGTTAATCTGGATACCGACGGAAGTTTATTCGATAAAAACCTGATGGTACTTAATGGAAATTCAGCCAAAGAATGGAAGTTTGTTTTCATGGGTACCGATTATACTACAGGCGTAAAAAGTGATGTGGTTACGCAGGAATTGGATGCCAGCGACCAGGTTGCTTTCATAGAAAAAGGAATACCTGCCGTTCAATTGTTTACGGGAGCCACCGAAAATTACCATAAGCCTTCTGACACCTTCGATAAAATTGACGGGAAAGGGCTTGTAAAAGTGGCTACTGTTGCTAAAGAGGTGGTGGAATACCTCGCCGACCGGGATACCCCTTTTGAATTTACCGGTAAAATACCGACAGCCGACCCTCCCGCAGCGGAACAACCTAAAACCAACCGCAGGGCAGCAACAGGCTCAATTCCTGATTTTTCATTTTCCGGGGAAGGTGTCAAAATTCAGACAGTAATTGAAGGCTCCCCAGGCGAAATAGCCGGTCTGCTGGCCGGGGATGTAATTACCGTCCTAAACGGAGAAACTGTGAAAAATTTAAAGGAATATTCCGATGCACTGAAAAAATTTCAACCCGGAGATACAATTGAATTAGGTGTTTTAAGGGAAGGCAAGGAAAAAGTCATTTCTATTACATTGGGTGAGCGGTAAGGCATTGTAAAAAACTATCTGGAATTTATGGAACATTGAAATTAATGGCGGATAATCATCTCCTCCCGATAGAATTTGCAAAGGCGAGGGCCAGGGTGCGGTAGATAAGGTGAACAAACTTGCTGCCTGGCAGGTATATAATTACAAACCATACGCACACCAGGTGAAAGAAGTACAGGTAGTAGGCTGAGCCCCAATCCTGGAGGCGGGCAAACTGAACAACAATCCCCGAAATCGTCAGGAGGAGAAATGAGAGCAGCAACAGCCAGTCAGAATAGTTGCTGTTTCCATAAGTGCCGGGATCAGTCAGGCGATTGATAATCATGATGCTAAGACCAATGGTTAGCATCAGTGCTGCCACATTGCCAAGGACCTTGAATGGATTGAACAGTGTGAGCGGATAGTTGTGGGTGACGGCAGCCACAATGGCATAGGCTGTTACCAGCAACAACAGCACAAAGCCATAGAATACCAACAGGTGTGCCACCTTTCTTGATCGCTGTGCAGTGCATTCACCGAATTTACTATGCAACAGCAACTCTCCCTTTACCTGCCACAAACTCTTCCAGAAACCAACTTGTGGATTGCTTCCGGGAAATGCGGCTTTAAGGTCGTTCCAGAACTTCACAAATCCAATTGATGCCACTCCATAGGTGAGTAATGTGATAAAGGTGAACGAACCATTCAGCCAGGCATGAGGAAAAAAGGCCGAATAGTTTACAGGGCCTTCAGGGATGGTCAGAGTCCCTGCCAAGAGTAAAATGGCTGCGATGATGATGACTGGAAAAAGGAGTGCAACTGGAAGCCATGCAGGGTTGTTTACCATTGTCCCCAGGAACATGGGACGGACATAATGCCGGTAACTGAGTAGTCTGACGGAAGAGAGCACATCAGCGGGCTTCACACCCCGTGGACAATAGGTAGTGCAATCGCCACATTGATGGCAGAGCCAAACATCGGGGTTGGCCAGTAGTTTGTCCCTCATACCCCATGCAGCCCAGATCATCTCCTTGCGGGGAAAAGGCCTCTCATCAGGAGCCAGCGAACATACCACCGAACAGGTACCACACTGGATACACTCATTCAACGATGCATTGCTGCTTCGTCTCAGCGCTTTCTTAAAAGCTATGTCCGGTACAACTTCTATCATTCTGCATTCTTCATTCTGCATTCTTCATCCCTACTTCCCTACCTCCCTACTTCCCTACTTCCCTACCTCCCTACTTCCCTACCTCCCTACCTTATTTTACATTCCCTTAAACGGATTCGGCCCGATCTCTTCAATCTCCTCCACATAGTTGTTGATGATCCCGGGGATTTTATGGTAATCGGTAATCTCAACAAACTCGGTCCGGATTCGTTCCGGTTCCAGCATCATGGTCTGGAGAGCCTCCTGGATATTCTCCCCGCGGGTCTCTGTAAGTTCACTTCCATGGATAAAGTGACACTGGTAATCATCGCCCGGTTTACAACCGATCTGGAGTATGCCATCATATCCACAAGAGAGGGCATCGGATATCCAGACTTTATTGATTGATCCCAGGCAACGTACCGGGATGATCCGTACATAGGGGCTGTATTTCAATCGTTTGGTGCCAGCCATATCGATGGCCGGATAGGCATCGTTTTCACAAACAAACACCAGGATCCTGGGTTTCTCCTCAAACTCATCCGGGATCTCAACAGCCTTGATCATAGCAGAGATACTGTTTATGGAGAAATTGGAGAAATTGATGACCCTTTCGGGGCAGGAACCGAGACAGATACCACAACGCCGGCAGCGGTTCGGATTTGGAAGTGGAGTCCCTTTCTCTGTCTCGTCGTATGTCCCAAACGGACACTCTTCGGTGCATCGTTTGCAGTCTGTACAACGGTCCATGTAGAGATCCGGGAAGGATTTATCTCCCGAACGGGGATGGACTGACTCCCCCCGTTTCGTCGCTTCAATGCATTGGATGGCTTTGAACATCGCTCCTGCAGCATCTTCCTGGCACGCAGCAATATCCATTGGAGACCTCACACACCCTGCAGCATAAATTCCGGTACGCCTGGTCTCGTAGGGGAAACAGATGAAATGAGAGTCGGAAAAGTTGTATTTCAGCTCCGGCAACCCTTTGCCCAGGCGGTAACCCAGGTTGAGGTCGTCGGTGCCGGCCGGCACCATTCCGGTAGCCAGGATAATCATGTCAACCTGCAAAGAAATGTCATCTCCCAGGAGGGTCTCTTTGACCGTAACTCTTAGGTGTTCTTTTTCTGGAAGGACTTCATCGATCTCTCCTTTGGTAAAAAATACCTGGTCATCGTTTTGAACCTCCTGGTAAAACGCCTCTCCCAATCCGGGAGTCCTGATGTCTTTGTAAACGATAAATACAGAAGATTCGGGACTTAGCTCCCGTATGTACTTCGTTTGCTTCAGTGAAGTGCTGCAACAATAAGATGAGCAATAGGGAAGATGGTTCTCATCCCGGGAGCCGGCACACTGGATAAATAAAATATTCTTTGGAAGTTTGAGATTGGGATTCTCTTTCACCATCATCTCAAACTCCCCGATGGTGATCACCTGCTTCGATTTCCCGTAACCCAGGTGTGACAATTTATTAGGATCATAGGGCTTCCACCCCATTGCTGCCACGACTGCTCCCACCCGGAGTTGCTGTTTGCTGCCGTTTTGGAGTGTCACATCAAAGGCTCCGGGCTGACCTGTAATCTTTTCGATCGTGGTGGAGGTATAAACGGTGATATTCTTTGATCTGTTTACCTCATGCAATTTTTCCTCCAGTACCGGGTCAACCAGTACATTGAAAGGGGCTTGTGTGGGATATTGTTTATGCAACTCAAGCTGCTTCCCGCCAAGCTGTGCCTCCCTCTCAACCAGGTGCACTATGTAGCCGGCTTTCGCCCCTTCAACAGCTGCCGTTATACCGGTTATACCGCCTCCTGCAATGAGGATCTCATCACTGATATCGTTCGCAATGAAAGGAACCGGGATAGCGGTATTTTTTACCTTCACAATCCCCATCCGCAGGGCATCGTCAGCCGCCATCCGGGTATCTTCTGCCATTGGTTCGAAACACCACGCAACCTGTTCTCTCAGATTTACCCGCTCCAGGAGGATCTTATCCGAAAAATCGAACACCTCGGTTTTAACCCGTGGAGAGCAGGCGGCAATCATGACAGCATCTAGCTTATGCTCTCCAATGTTCCGGAGGATGTAATCATATCCTTCAACCGAACAGAGAGCGGAATGAACATCGGCATGAGTTACTTTATACTCATCCGAGGCCACCTTGCGACTCTTCTCCACATCAATGCAATTCCCGATCTCACATCCGGAACAGATATAAACGCCAATTCGTCCTTCGTCCTTCATCCCTCGTCCTTCATATTTGAATTGCTCTCAACGCCGCCGCCGTAGCCTCTTTCACAGATGATGAGACATCCATGGGCTGTTTGCTGCAAGAAATGGCAAAGATGCCATCCTGTTGTTTTGCTGCCAGGAAGCCATATTCGTTCTTTGTAACCATATCTGAGAACTTATGGGGCACGATGCCGGTTGCCAGTATCACCATATCCGCTTCATGCCTCTTCTTTACTCCTTTCATAATATCTTCCGCCTCCACGATCAGCTTTTTTGATACAGGGTCTACCTCTACCCGGCCCACTTTCCCCTTGACCAGGTCGATGTTCTGATGATCCTTCACCCGATTGAGAAAATCTTC
>CALCGJ010000013.1 GCA_937900965.1 uncultured Bacteroidota bacterium
AAAATGTCAATTCTGACTATATTCACATCGAATCACTATCCGGTTTTTTATTTATATGATAAGAATGGATATTATCCCATGTCCTCTCCTGGACAAAACGGATTATGTGACCTCTCTCTTTCCTGTCAATCAGAAAATCAATGTATAGAGGTAGAGTACGACCAACGACAGAAAGAAAACCATGATGAAGATTTTCTTGAATTTATACAACCGGTAATGTCGCGGGTTCATGTGATAGGGGGATCAGCATTTTTTTTGGGCACAGGGACTGGAAACTGCAAAAAAACCGATAGCCGCACCGAAGAGAACACTTGAAATGGGACTGCTTGTAATTGCACAGGATCCGGAAGTACATCCGATGAAATAGTAGTACAGAAACCCACCAATACCCCCGATAAGCACCCCCAGAAAGGGTCTGAGAAACACAGAAGAGGTTAGAAATTCCACGATGGATGTATGTTTGCCATTAGGATCAGTTGACTCGTTCATGCCTATCTTATTTGATGATGCAAAGATAAAAAATATTTCCGAATCAATCGCATAAATAACACTAAATATTAACAACTAATTTCTTTCCGATCTGCTCCGTTGTATTCCATTAATTCTTCCGTTTTTACCCTATTCATCAATACCCTTATCCCGAGCCTGGTATATATAGCAGGTGTTTTTCAACACCTCTTTGGAGATCTCAAACCGCTGGGCTTCGTCCTGAATATTGAAGTCGCGACTCATCAAACCGAAACCCTCCTCGTACCCGATGAGTGTGGCAGCGGCAAAATTTATCGTGGCAAGAGCAAGTTCCCGTAGATGAACGCATCCTTCACATCCGCCAATTCGATGCGAGATCTCTTTTGTGATCCCTCGCGCAACCTTAAGCCCAATCATTGAAGCAGCCTTGTCGGCCACCCGAAAACAGGACTCATGAGGATAATTGGTGAAGGTGCTGCCGGCATCTGTTATGGTCTTGCTCTTTGGTTCAATATCAATTTCCAGGCGAATCAAATGATACGGGTCCAACAGTGTTGCTTCAAGATGCAGATTGCCATCTGCCAATTCAAACGCTTGAATTCCAATATCCCGTTTCGAGACAAGCCGTTTTACTTTTTTCGTTGATTCTTCCATAATTATTCAATTTAGGTGGCAGTAGATTTTACAGTCTGTTGAACGTAACCGGATTGAGAAAATAATCGATTACATCCAGTTCAAAACTCTCAATGTTCTCAAGCCTGGAGAGATGATTTTAAATAACCTTGATAGCCAAAGGCTCGTCATCAATGATCAGGCAACGTGTTTTCATCTCTGGTTAATCCAATAAATCCATTTCCAAAAGTACGCTGAAATAGCCCTCGCCGGCATCCAGAACCAGATTATATTTCCCCTTATAAGCAAGTTCAAGCCGTTGCTTTACATTTTTCAGGCCGACACCTTCTGTATAAAGGGGTTCTGCTGCTAAAGGATCCATTGATCTGGAGTTTTTTGCAGTAACAATATAGCTCCCGATGGGTGGCATGTCCCGACGAAAGAGGAGATCATCCCATTAGCTCAAGCTCCTCCGGGAGGATACAGTAACAAGGGAGGAACATTGAAAGAGACAGGCACCGCACACTATAATGAGCCTACCTCTATGGCTATTGGAGGCAGTGCGGGTTTTCCATCCGGTGCGTTAAGGATTAGGGTGTTTGTGCAAGAATATTGATCACGTTATCGCACCCACCCTGTTTTAAAAATTCTGTATGCTCGTCAAGTGTCATGAATTGTTTTCCAGTTATTTCAGTGCACAGGAATTTAAAATCTGTTACAGACAAGAATTTTTCCTGTATCTGATTTAGCTCCGGATTGGTTAAAAAGGATTTCCCGGGTTGTTCCTTAATTAGCGTGAGTGTTTTCATCCATATCGCTGCAGCCAGTGCACCGCATGCGTTGCCGCTTAAACCCAATCCACCGGCAAATCCGGCAACCATCACCATTTGTTCAGGAGTGGCTCCCATTTTTTTTGCAACCTCGGAGGCACAACTTATACATTGGTCAGGCAACTCAGTTTGATCATGGGATAATCCTTCATACGCTGCCTGGACTGCCTCGGGAGCCCATCTTTCCATGAGCTTAAAACAGGATACAACTTTACCGGTAACAAAATACTTCGCAATGCTGCTTTTACTTGACCAGTTACAATTAGTTATATCAAGGCAGTCGGCGCTTTGTGTCCTGTTAATAAACGATTCCATGATGTGTTGTGTGGCCTTTATGGCCAGGGCAATAGCTTTGTCCTGGTCGTTATATCTCCGAAAGGATTCGGCCCCCAGGGCCAATGAAGCTCCCCAGAGCATCCCGCATTGATATCCCTGGGTCATTATTCCACCTGCCAATGGTTCCAGAGCTTGCTCTTCGGGCTCCTTCATAAAACCAAATTCACGGTCCAAAATATAGCAGAGGGCTCGGGAACAGGTTCCTAATTTTATAAATAATCTTTTCGTTCCTTTTAATTTGACCTTTGGAATTGAATTCATTTTTCGGGTTTTTACCGCTGAGGTTATCGTTTTTCTGTTTTATCAATTCCCGGCAGGGGAGAGGCGGTACGCTACCATCTCTTCGCTGTTTCTCGCCAGTAGGATATTGCCGGCCAAAGCAGGATGATTCCACGTTCTTCCTTCGATTGCCTTTATCTTTCCAAGTTCTGTGAACTTATCCGGGGTGGCGTTAACCAGGGCAAGATCTCCCTTTTCGGAAAGTACCAGGATCAAACCCTGGCCGGCCAGTAAAA
>CALCGJ010000014.1 GCA_937900965.1 uncultured Bacteroidota bacterium
AGAATGGTTTGGTCTCTGAATTTCAGAGGTATAACAAGAGATATATGACGAAAGAGCCTGACGAAAAATCCCGGTTTGCATTGCTCAGCATTCTCGAAGATCAGGAGAAGATCCTTGAAGCGTTGCGCAATAGCGAAGAGCAACAACTGAAATCAAATGCCTTTCTCGAAAGTATCATTGAGCAAAGTACACAGGCGATGTGGATCTCTGATGAGAACGGCACGCTCCTTAAAATTAACCCGGCTTGTTGCAACCTACTCAACATTACAGCAGAAGAGGTTATAGGGAAATACAATATATTCAACGATAACATCATCGAAGAGCAGGGCCTCTTAAACATGGTCAGGGCGGTTTTCGAAGAGGGCGAACCTGCCCGGTTTGAGATCAGGTATGATACCTCCAAACTGAAGCACCTTCAGCTGAAGGGAATGGTATCTGTCATCCTGGATGTCATAATTTTCCCCATAAGAGATGCAACTGGAAAAATCACGAATGCTGTTATTCAGCACATAAACATCAGTGAGCGAAAGCACGCTGAAGAAGCATTGAAGAAATCCGAAGCACACTTAAAAACCTTAGTTGAAACAATTCCAGACTTAGTATGGATGAAAGATTCTAACGGGGTTTATCTGACCGCCAATCAAAGATTTGAAAGTTTAGTAGGAAAGTCTTCATCTGAGATTCTTGGAAAAACGGATTACGATTTTTTTGACAGGGAATTAGCAGATTTTTTTCGACAGAAAGACAAAGAGGCTATTGCTGCCGGCAAGCCTGTTATGAATGAAGAAGAAATTTCATTTGCAGATGATGGGCACCGGGAAATGGTTGAAACCATTAAAACACCAATATACGATACCGAAGGACATAACACCGGCGTGCTGGGAATCGCCCGCAACATCACCGACCGCAAGCTAGCGGAGGAAGAGCGTCAGAAGTTTGTCCTGCTGGCCGAAAGCTCTAGCGAATTCATCGGCATGTGCGACCTCAACCTCAATCCACACTACGTCAACCCTGCAGGCATGCGCATGGTCGGGCTGCCCGATATGGCAGCAGCCTGCCGGGTCAAGGTGCAGGACTACTTCTTCCCCGAGGATCAGCAGTTTATCGCGGAGGATTTTTTCCCACGCGTCATGCGTGAAGGGCACGGCGATGTGGAGATCCGCTTGCGCCACTTCCAGACCGGTAATGCGATTTGGATGTACTACTACCTCTACAGTGTTTGCGACATCAACGGCACGGCCATCGGCTGGGCCACTGTCAGTCGCGACATCACCGAACGTAACAGAGCTGAAGAGTCCCTGAATAAATCACTGCTGACGACGAATATTTTATTTCAGGTGAGCAAGGAATTGAGTTTTACGATAAACATTGAAGAGGTTGGGGAGAAGATATTGGAATCGGTTGAAAGATTATTAAAGTGGCAGCGAGGCTCAATTTGGTTGATGGATGATGACAAAAAGAAAATGCATCTCCTAAATCATAGTGATATGGGATTAGATCAGGACAATCTCAGGAAAGAGCTTGACAGGGTGAGAAAGATCGTAACTAAACCAGGAGCGGGGATTTCCGGATGGGTAGCATTGCACGGAAAAGCGATAAGATCCGGTGATATAAAGAAGGATAAAAGATATCTTGAAGCCGACCCAAAAATAGAGTCAGAATTATGTGTGCCGATAATGGTTGGAGGCAATTCTATCGGTAGTATTAATGTAGAGAGTTTTGAGAAAAAGGCCTTTTCAGAGGATGATGAGAAATTATTGACAACTCTTGCAAATCTTTCTTCTGCAGCCATCGAAAATGCACGGTTGTTCGAAAAGCTGAATATTGAGTTAAAAGAGCGTAAGAAAGCTGAAAAAGAGGTTCAGCAACTTAATCAGGAACTCGAACAACGTGTAATTGAACGTACAACTCAACTGGAAGCAACCAACAAAGAGTTGGAATCCTTCTCTTATTCGGTATCACACGATTTGCGTGCTCCTTTGCGTAGTATTGACGGATTCAGCTATGCTCTCCTGGAAGACTATTATGAACAACTGGATGAAAAGGGGAAGAATTATCTTAATCGTGTCCGAGAGGCCGCCCAGAGAATGGCACAACTTATTGACGACCTGTTGAACCTGGCAAGGGTTACCCGTGCATCAATGAACCCCGGTCGAGTTGATCTTTCCGCTATCGCAAAGCTAATATGTGATGAGTTAATGGAAGATGACAAACAACGTTCTGCCGAATTTATCATTACTCCGGATATGGTTGACAGAGCTGATTCAACGCTGATGAAAATAGTGTTACAAAATTTATTGGATAACGCCTGGAAGTTTTCTTCTAAGAGAGCTGAAACCCGTATCGAGTTTGGCATGCTTGATAAGCACGGAATAAGAACATATTTTATACGTGATAACGGTGCCGGTTTTAATATGAAATATGCAGATAAATTATTTAGTCCTTTTCAACGGCTTCATCAATCAACCGAATTCCCCGGAACCGGAATAGGCCTGGCAACTATTCAACGAATTATCCAACGTCATAAAGGGAAAGTTTGGGCTGAAGGTGAAGTGGATAAAGGCGCAACAATTTATTTCACACTTGATTCTTTACATGGAGGTTAGAATGATGATTAAAAAAACAATTCTTGAATAATGTTGTATAAACACTAAAATAAAAGCTGGCAAATGAAAATTCCAATCCGTGTATTAATAATCGAAGATTCAGAAGACGATAAAGAGCTGATGTTGCTTGAACTCCGGAGAGAAGGTTACAATCCCGATTCTTTGTGTGTTGACACCAGCGAAGCGTTAATCCGCGCTCTCAAAGACCATACCTGGGATATCATACTAAGTGATTACAGTATGCCTGATTTTGATGGTCTCTCCGCCCTCCAAATTGTAAAAGAGAGTGGGATAGATATTCCTTTTATCATAATCTCGGGAACAATCGGGGAAGATTTAGCTGTAATGGCAATGAAATCCGGCGCACATGACTATATGATGAAGGGTAGCTTAAAACGCCTGGTCCCTGCTGTCGACCGTGAATTAAAAGAGGCTGAGGAACGACGGAAGCGAAAACAATCGGAAGAAGAATTAATAATAAAAATGCGTCAACTGGAGCAAACCAACGATGTGATGGTTGGAAGAGAGCTTAGAATGATTGAACTTAAAAAAGAGATCAACGAATTGCTTGAACGACTCGGTGAACCTAAGAGATATAATCCCGGCAAATAGCAGCATTTGCAAATTGTTCAAAAAAACTTCTCACCAAACATATAACCTTTTACCCCTAAACCGGATTAATGGCTAAAAAAAGCCATGAAAACCACAATTCTTGAACCGGGTAAATTTTATCACATTTACAACCGGGCAAAAAACGGGAACCCGCTTTTCCCTGAAGACGAAGACGTCCGGTTCTTCCTGAAACTTTACAAAACACATGTTGTCCCGGTGGCAGAAACCTGGGCATACTGTATCCTCGATGACCATGTCCATTTTCTGGTGCGTTTAAAAGAGGATCTGAACGGCAATGCATACAAACCATTTGCATTGCTCTTCAACTCCTACGCTAAGGGCTATCACAAGAAAAACGGAAGTGAGGGAAAGCTTTTCAAATTCAAACTCAAGCGCATTGAGATCCGCCGGGAAACCGTACTAAAGGATGTGATCCGCTACATCAACCAGAATGCGCGCAAGCATGGTGTGGCAGAGGATTGTTCCCGGTATCGTTACTCGTCATTTCGCGCTACGGTCACCACCTGGCCCACACTGATCCCCAAAGAAGAGATTCTCAAACGGTTCGGAAACAGGGAGATGCTTTCTCAAATCCTTTCTGAACCAGTGAATGAGAAGGGATTGAAAATGTACTTGCTGGAGGAATGATGTCATTATTTTTGGTTTCTTGATCTGATCATATTTTCAGGATCCAGGATCCTGTCAAGCTCCTCTTTCGTTAAAAGTTTCTTTTCAAGAACAAGATCATAAACACTGGCTCCGGATTGAAGAGCTTCTTTGGCGATTAGTGTACTGTGTTCATAGCCGATATAGGGATTGAGAGCGGTAACCAGCCCGATGCTGTTCTCGACCATTTTGCGGCAGTGCTCGGCGTTGGCAGTAATGCCGTCAATGCATCGGTAACGAAGAGAATCCATGCCGTTCTTCAGCATCTCGATTGATTCGAGCAGACTTTGAACAATCACAGGCTCCATCACGTTGAGTTCAAGCTGGCCGGCTTCAGCGGCGAAACTTACAGTCAGATCATTCCCAATCACCTTGAAGGCAATTTGGTTCACTACTTCAGGGATGACCGGATTGACCTTTCCGGGCATGATGGTAGAGCCTGGCTGCATAGGGGGAAGGTTGATTTCATTCAAGCCGGCACGGGGTCCTGAAGAAAGCAGTCTCAGGTCATTGCAGATCTTGCTTAACTTGATTGCCAACCGTTTTACTGCCGACGAATAAATAACATACTGTCCTGTATCCTGGGTCGCTTCAACCAGGTCAACAGCCAAAACGAGATCCAATCCAGTAATCTGTCGCAGATATTCCACAACTTTCCCACTGTATTGAGGGTTGGCATTCAGGCCGGTACCGATCGCAGTTCCACCCATGTTGATCTCCAGAAAGAGGTTTGCATTCTCGTTCAGCCTTACAATCTCTTCTCCCAGTGTAGTAGCGAATGCCCCGAAGGTTTGTCCCAGTGTCATAGGAACCGCATCCTGCAATTGGGTCCTTCCCATCTTGATGATGAGGGAGAATTCGTCCGATTTTTTGCGGAAGGAGTCGATAAGCTGTTTGAGTACATTCACCAGCTTTTCATTGCTCCGGTAGAGGGCGAGCTGGATAGCAGTAGGATAGACATCGTTTGTCGACTGCGAAAGGTTGACGTGGCTGTTGGGATGACAGTAAGTGTATTCACCTTTTTTATGCCCTAGTAACTCGAGTGCACGATTGGCTATCACCTCGTTGGCATTCATGTTTGTAGATGTGCCGGCTCCTCCCTGAATCATGTCCACTACAAAGTGGTTCAGGAACCGGCTGTCGATAATCTCAAGGCATGTGCGAATGATGGCATCTGCCATATCTTTAGGAAGCAGTCCGAGGTCATAATTGGCTTCTGCGGCTGCCATTTTCACAATTGCCAGGGATTTCACCAGTTCGGGGTAAGAATTGAGCCTGACGCCACTGATATTGAAATTCTCCAGAGCCCGGAGCGTTTGAATGCCATAGTAGTATTCATAAGGAACCTCGCGTTCGCCAAGCAGATCATGTTCGGTGCGGGTGCGGCCCGATTCATACTGGGCCGAATCGTCGGAATTAAGATGGACAGCATAACGCAATCTCCTGGAAATAACCCTCGAGATGTTCGACATAACCTTAACTGCAATCTCGCCGTTCGTTTTAAAAAAATCAATCCCCAGGCACAATGTAATGCTCTCTTCAAGGGCCCGTGCAGTGGTTGAGTGTGGGTAACTATCAAGGAGAGACCCTTCACCAAGGAAATCATATTCGCGGAAGGAGGTGATGAACTTCTCCTTTCCGGAAGGGGTTGCCTTAAACAACTCGATCTTTCCGCTCACAACAAAAAAAATCTCTTTTCGGGGTTCGTTTCTTTTAAAAAGGAACTCACCGGTTTCAAATGTCTTAAGTGTAACCAAACCGGCTGTGACTGTAATCTCATCATCCGTGAGATCGCGAAAAAGTTCGACCTGGTGTAAAAATTCTTTGATCTTCAGTAAGTCCATATTGCAGCTTATTTTACACTACGAAGGTACAAAGTTTACCTGCGTTTTTTCCAAAGTTGTCAACAATCGGATGTAAGCAATTGGGATTGTCGTAGTTTTAACACTCGTGAATCGTGAATCGTGAATAGCGTGAATTGTTTTCCACCATACCACCATATCACCACTGCACTTCGGCACCACGGCACCACGGCACCACTGCACCACTGCA
>CALCGJ010000015.1 GCA_937900965.1 uncultured Bacteroidota bacterium
TTTGTATCCCGAATCCCATGTAGAGACGGGGCATGCCCCGTCTCTACATTGATCCCATCACCCCCATCATTACAGACGGGGCATGCCCCGTCTGTACATTTCACTATCTTTGCCCCATGATTTCTGTCCAGAATCTTTCCGTTCAATTTGGTGGTGAACCACTGTTTGATCACATCTCCTTTATCATCAATGAAAAGGACAGGATAGGACTGGTGGGAAGAAACGGGGCAGGCAAATCTACCCTGCTGAGGATCATTGATAACAGGCAGAAACCCGATGAGGGAAGTGTTGTGATACCGGAGGGATGTACCATCGGCTACCTGGAACAGGAGATGATCCTGAAAAGTGACAGGACAGTGTATGGGGAGGCAAAGAGTGCATTCAGAGAGGTGGAAAGCTTGTTGGGGAAGATCGATAAGATGGAGCAGGAGTTGAAAGAGGGGACCGATTTCGATTCTATCGGCTATCAAAAAATTATTAAGAGGCATCATGATGCCTATGAACGATTCCAGCTTATCGGGGGGCATTCGGTTGAAGCTGATATTGAAAAGACCCTCAACGGATTGGGGTTCCGCAATTCAGATTTTGACAGACCGTTAGCACAATTCAGCAGCGGATGGCAGATGCGGGTCGAAATTGCCAAGCTTCTCCTGCAGCAACCCTCACTCATTATGCTGGATGAGCCCACCAATCACCTGGATATTGAATCCATCCAATGGCTGGAAGAGTTCCTGATCAGCTACCCGGGTGCAGTGATCATCGTCTCCCACGACAGGGCTTTCCTGGATAATGTGACCAAAAGGACGATCGAGATCAGTTTTGGCAGGATTTATGATTACAGGACCAACTACTCCGATTATACTCAGCTGCGGGAGGAACGTATGGAGAGCCAGCAGGCGGCCTTCAACAACCAGCAACGCCAGGTCAGGCAGATCGAACGTTTCATCGAACGTTTCAGGTACAAGAATACCAAATCCAGGCAAGTTCAGTCGCGGGTGAAGATGCTGGAGAAGCTGGATGAGGTGGATATTGACCTGGTTGACGATACCTCTATTCATTTTTCATTCCCCCTGGCTCCCCATGCAGGAAAGGTTATTGCGGAAGCTTCAGGTCTCGGAAAGAGTTTTCCGGGTTTGGAGGTGTTCAGTGGATTGAATTTTCATGTGATTAAGGGTGAACGGATTGCATTTGTTGGCCGGAATGGCGAAGGAAAAACCACCCTGTCTAAAATCCTGGCCGGTGTGGCCGACTATACAGGTCAGCTCAAATTCGGACAACATACCATCATTGGATATTATGCCCAGGATCAGGCTGACTCCCTGGATCCTAACAAGACAGTCTTTAAAACCATTGACGACATCGCTGTGGGTGATGTCCGGCCGAAGATCCGAACTATCCTGGGAAGTTTTCTCTTTTCGGGCGACGATATCGAGAAGAAGGTGAAAGTACTTTCGGGAGGGGAGAGGTCCCGCCTTTCCCTGGCAAAACTGTTGCTCACTCCCTCTAACCTGCTGATTCTTGATGAGCCGACCAATCACCTGGATATGAGGTCAAAAGATATCCTAAAGAATGCTTTGTTGCAATTCACCGGTACACTGATTGTTGTCTCGCACGATCGTGACTTTCTTCAGGGGTTAACCAACAGGGTTTTTGAGTTCCGGGATAAGACCATCAAGGAGTACATTGGGGATATCTATGATTTTCTTGACCAGAGAAAGTTAAGGAATCTGCAGCAGCTTGAAAGAAAGGATAAAAAGGTATTGTCCGACAAGCAGCATGAACCGGCTTCAGGAAATAAATTGAACTGGGAGAACCGGAAGCTCCAGGAGAAGGAAGAGCGTAAGCTGAAGTCCAGTATTGCCCGATGTGAACGAGAGATTGAATCGTTGGAAGAGAAGATCAGGAAAACCGAGGAGATCATGGGAAGCCCGGATCAGTTTGCTGACCAGGTAAGCAGTGGAGAGCTGTATACAAAATACGGGGCTCTGAAGACTAACCTGCAGCAGGAGATGGATCGATGGACTCTATTGCACGAGCAGTTGGAGGCTACACCTCGCGATAAATCATCTCGTTAGCAAACTTTCTCAACCCTGCTTTCCGCACTTCGTCAACATCAATCTGCTCCAGATATAAAATCGCTTTATTCAGATACTCTTCAATGATCTCCTGGGTAATGACATCAATACCCAGTGATTGATAAATTTTTTGAATCCTCAGAACCTTTTTATCTGTCTCAACATCCTTATCTTGAAATAGTTGAGTTAATTCTTCAAGAGTATCTCCGTCGGCCAGTTCAAACGCTTTCAGGTAGAGGAATGTCTTTTTATTGGTTACAATGTCGCCGCCGATCTCTTTCCCGAACTTGGATGTATCTCCGAAGGCGTCTAAAAGATCATCCTGAAGTTGAAATGCCATCCCCAGGTTTTCGCCGAAATTGTAGATATTCTCGGCATCCCTGGGATCAGCTCCGGCCATGATAGCTCCCACTTTCACGCAACAGGCAATCAATACTGCCGTTTTAAGCCGGATCATCATGAAATAATCGTCCAGGTTAACCTTCGCCTGTGTTTCGAAATTCATATCATACTGCTGTCCTTCACACACCTTCCGGGCTGTATCATTGAATGTGGCCAGCACATCCGGAAGCTTGGGGGGGGCGATCCGGCAAACATATTCATAGGCCATTACAAACATGGTATCCCCGGAGAGAATGGCTACGTTGGAATTCCATTTCGTATAAACGGTTTGAGCTCCCCTGCGCAGGGGTGCCTGATCCATGATGTCGTCGTGAAGAAGTGTGAAGTTGTGAAAGATCTCTACCCCGATAGCTGGATTCATCGCTTCATCAGGATTCCCACCGAACATCTCACATGAGAGCAACACCAATAAAGGACGCAGGCGCTTCCCTCCCTGAGATAGAGCGTATTCAATTGGATCATAGAGTTCAATGGGGACTTCCAGAAAATTTCCTTCGGGGAAAGCAGCCTGGATTTTATTCATCAGATAGTCATATGAATACATAATGTGATGTTACATGAAGGACCTGTTTAGTTTCATAAGGTATTCACCATATCCACTCTTAATGAGTGGTTTTGCAATGGTGTGTAGTTCTTCCAGTGTGATGAAATTCATCCGGTAAGCAATCTCCTCGATACAACCGATCTTCAGCCCCTGCCGGTTTTGAACAACCTCCACGAACTGAGCGGCCTGAAGCAACGATTCGAAAGTACCTGTATCAAGCCAGGCAATACCCCGGCCAAGAACACCTACTTTCAGCTTTTTCTTCTCCAGGTATACACGGTTCACGTCGGTGATCTCATATTCACCCCGTGCACTGGGCAGGATGTTCTTCGCCACCTCCACCACGGAATTATCGTATAGATAGAGGCCGGGAACAGCATAATTGGATTTCGGGTTAAGTGGCTTCTCTTCAATGGAGAGGGCATGGAAATGTTCATCGAATTCAACTACACCATATCGTTCCGGATCATTCACATGGTACGCGAACACAATGCCACCGTCAGGGTCGTTATTGGCCTGCATCATGGAGTATAATCCATTCCCGAAAAAGATATTATCACCAAGGACCAAGGCTACCTTGTCATTCCCGATGAAGTTCTCCCCGATTACGAATGCCTGGGCCAACCCGTTGGGGATTACCTGCTCGGCATAGGAGAACTGGCATCCCAGCTGGTTACCATCACCCAGGAGCGTCTTGAAATGCGGGAGATCATGAGGTGTGGAGATGATCAGCACCTCCCTGATCCCAGCCATCATCAAAACCGATAAGGGATAATAGATCATTGGCTTGTCGTAGATTGGCATGAGTTGCTTGCTGACAGCCAACGTCAAAGGATGTAAGCGGGTTCCGGCTCCACCCGCCAGAATGATACCTTTCATAGAGAATGATTTTGAGGTAAAGATACTATTTTTTCATTTGCCCCTAAATCCCCTGAAGGGGACTTACTCCGCTCTGCGGTAACCCCTAAATCCCCTGAAGGGGACTTACTCCTCCCTTCGGGAGGTTCA
>CALCGJ010000016.1 GCA_937900965.1 uncultured Bacteroidota bacterium
GAGTAAGCCCCCTTTAGGGGGTTTGGGGGCAAGTAAGGGGCTATACCCTCATCTCCGGCACCTCCCCCTCCACAATCAAATTCCCTTCCGTAGCCGCTTTAATCTCCTCTACACTGACTCCCGGAGCCCTTTCAATCAGCTTGAATCCTCCCTCCACCACGTCGATTACCGCCAGGTTGGTGACGATCCTCTTGACACATTTTACACCTGTTAAGGGGAGGGTACACTCTTTTAACAGCTTTGAATTCCCTTCTCTGTCGGTGTGCTGCATCGCAACGATGATATTCTTGGCAGCAGCTACCAGGTCCATCGCACCACCCATCCCCTTGATAAGTTTGCCCGGCACTTTCCAGCTGGCAATGTCGCCCTTCTCGGTCACTTCAAAAGCACCGAGAACGGTGAGATCAATATGGCCGCCACGGATCATCCCGAAGCTGCTGGCAGAATCAAAGAATGAGGCGCCAGGGATTGTGGTTACTGTCTGTTTCCCGGCATTGATCAGGTCTGCATCAACATCGTCGGGAAAAGGGAAAGGACCAATGCCCAGCAAGCCGTTTTCTGATTGGAGGATTACCTCCATCCCATCCGGGATATAATTAGCCACGAGGGTAGGAATCCCGATTCCAAGGTTGACATAAAATCCGTCCTGCAGCTCCTGGGATATCCGTTTTGCTATTCCGTTTTTATCTAAAGACATATTTTTTTTCTTTTCTGATGATTAACTCCGTGTAGTTGCAAACTCGATCCGTTTCTCATAATCTTTCCCCTGGAAGATCCGTTGTACATAAACTCCCGGTGTATGGATGTGGTTGGGATCCAGCTCTCCATAAGGAACCAGCTCTTCCACCTCGGCAATGGTGATCCGTCCGGCGGTGGCCATTGGCTGGTTGAAATTGTTGGCTGTCTTGTTGTAGATCAGGTTGCCCATCGTATCTCCGTACTTTGCCTTCACGATGGCGAAATCGGCTGTCAGGCCCAACTCCATGATGTGGGGTTTCCCGTTAAACATGCGAACCTCCTTATCCCCTTGCACCTCAGTTCCATAGCCTGCGGGCACAAAAAAGGCGGGAATCCCGGCTCCGCCGGCCCGGATTCGCTCGGCCAGCGTTCCCTGTGGGATCAACTCTACCTCAAGCTCCCCTGTGAGGAACTGGCGTTCAAACTCCTTGTTCTCTCCAACATAGGAAGCGATCATCTTTTTCATCTGGTGCTTCCGAAGCAATACACCAAGTCCGAAATTGTCGATCCCGGCGTTGTTCGAAATACATGTGAGCTGGTTGATACTCGATTCGGCGAGCACCTTCAGGCAGTTTTCCGGTATCCCGCACAGCCCGAATCCGCCGAACATCACGGTCATCCCGCTCTCAAGCCCCTGGATTGCCTCGTATGCGTCTTTTACTACTTTGTTCATATTTGCTAATGTGTTAATTTGCTGATTTGCTAATGTGCTAATAAATTAAAATTTCACTATTTCACTATTTCACTATTTCGCCATTTCACCATTTTCTTCTTCGAACACCACCAGTGGTGAATGGACCTTCACTTGTTCGTTTAGTTCTACATTGACTTCACTGACGACGGCATCCCGGGAAGCCACGATGTTGTTTTCCATCTTCATCGCTTCCAGAATCAATAGGATCGCACCTTTCTTTACTTTATCCCCCGGTTTAACGTTGATCTTGATCACCTTCCCAGGCATCGGGGCATTCACGTGCGACTGATCGGCACCAAGCGATTCGGCAGAAGCGGCGATCCGCTCATCGGGCAGTAAGTCGAGGCGCTTCATTAGGAAAATATGTCCCCCCATGCTGATATATTCCCTGTGATCCTGATCTTCGGAACAGAGGATGTGGTATGGTTCTCCGTCGACAGTAAACTGAAGGTAACAATCTGTTATATCCCTTTCTTCCGCGTGATATAAAGTGCCTGCAATTTCAATCTCCAGCGTCTTTTCAGCGTATTCAGGGATGAATACAGGGAACTCTTCTCCTTCGCACGATACTGTGAGCTGATTCCGGTGGCGCCAGAAACCCACTCTTCCCCAGAGTTCCCCTGGTTTTTCCAGTATGACCCCATCCAACGCAGGATGCCTCAGGCTCAGCAACAGGTATCCGATAAGCAGGATGTGCCGTGGAATCGCCTCTTTCTCCGCTTTGATCTCTGCCACGATCTCCTCTGTATGTTCATCACAGAATTTGGTGGAGATGGTGTTGGTCAGGAAAGGTTCTCCAACGATCAGTTTCTTCAGGTAGCTGATGTTGGTACGGATGCCGTGGATTCCGTAAAAGGCGAGAGCTTCGTTCATCCTCCGGGCTGCCTGGTCGCGTGTCTCTGCCCAAACCACCAGCTTGCTGATCATGGGGTCGAATGCGCTTTTAATCTCGGTACCGGGTGTAACGCCGGTATCGATGCGGATATGATCTCCCTGGGGTTCGCAATAGAGAGTCATAAAGCCTGGAGATGGGAGGAAGTTGTTCTCAGGATCCTCGGCATAAATACGGCACTCGATGGCGTGGCCGTGCTGGTGGATATCCTCCTGTTTCAGCCGCAAGGGTTCTCCTTCGGCAATTTTGATCTGCTCCTCAACGATGTCGATTCCGGTTACCAGTTCCGTTACCGGATGCTCCACCTGGATACGGGTATTCATCTCCAGGAAGTAGAAATTCAGGTTTTTATCTACTAAAAATTCGATGGTACCGGCGCTGGAGTAGCCGATCTCCTTTCCGATCTGTACCGCTGCTGCACCCATTTTGGCCCTGACTCCAGGAGTGAGGGTGGCAGAGGGAGACTCTTCAATGATCTTCTGGTAGCGGCGCTGGATAGAGCACTCCCGTTCGAAGAGGTGAATCACGTTGCCGTACAGGTCGCCCAGGATCTGAATCTCGATGTGGCGTGGCTCTTCCAGGTACTTCTCAATATATACCGTATCGTCGCCAAAGTATGCCTTCGCCTGACGGGCGGTAGCCTCAAGTGCCTCTTCAAGCTGACTGACCTCCCGCACAATTGCCATCCCCTTGCCTCCTCCTCCGGCTGCTGCTTTGAGCAGGACCGGGAATCCGATCTTTTCACCAGCTTCCATCAGGGCTTTCTTGTCGCCTGTCACCCCTTCGGTGATGGGAACACCGCTCTTCTTAGCCCAGGCCCTGGCTTCGATCTTGTTGCCCATCACCTGCATCGAACTTGCATCAGGACCGATAAAGATAATTCCGGCATCGTTACAGGCTTTTACGAATGCTGCATTCTCTGCCAGGAAGCCATATCCCGGATGCACCGCATCGCACGATTTCTGTTTGGCTATTTCAATGATCTTCGGGATGTTGAGGTAGGTCTCACTGAGTTCAGCCTCTCCGATACAGATAGCCTCATCGGCCATGGTTACGTGCAGGGAGTCGGCATCGATGCGTGAGTAGATCCCCACAGTCCGGATTCCCATCTTTGTAGCGGTTCGCATGATCCGTACCGCAATCTCTCCCCTGTTGGCAATGAGGATTTTCGTTATTCTTTTACCCATGTTGGTTTTCGTTTTTCGAGAAACGCGTTCATTCCCTCCTGTCCCTCTTCGGATGCCCTTATGTCGCCAATCATGCGTGCAGTAAAGTCGTACGCCTCTTTGAGGGTGAGGTTGTTGGTTACTTCGTGAATCAGTTTTTTCCCATGTGCCATGGCTGCTGGTCCGCTTGTGCGCAGGTGACTGATGGTCTCCCGGGCCGTGGCATCCAGCTGATCAGCGGGTACGGACTTGTTGACAAGGTGAAAGGCTTCAGCCTCTTTTCCTTTGATCCTTTTTCCAGTGAGCATCAACTCCCTGGTGCCAAACTCGCCAACACGCTTCACCACATAAGGGGAGATGCAGGCCGGTACGATACCGATCTTCACTTCACTAAGAGAAAAAGTTGCATCATCGGCACAGTAAGCCAGGTCGCAGGATGAAACCAACCCGTTGGCTCCTCCCAGCGAGACCCCGTGGATCAGGGCAATAGTGGGTTTTGGACAGGTATAAATGGCGTAGAAGCATTTCGACAGAAGAAGGCT
>CALCGJ010000017.1 GCA_937900965.1 uncultured Bacteroidota bacterium
CCGGTTCATTTACCATAACAGGCTGGAACCGTCTTTCAAGTGCTTTGTCCTTCTCAAAATACTTCTGGTATTCTTTCAATGTAGTGGCACCAATGGCACGTAACTCTCCGCGGGCCAGAGCCGGTTTGAGTATGTTTGCGGCATCCATGGCTCCCTCTGTAGCCCCGGCGCCAACAAGGGTATGGATTTCGTCGATAAAGAGGACGATCTCTCCGTCTGACCCGGTGACCTCTTTAATCACACTTTTCAGCCGTTCTTCAAATTCACCCCTGTATTTAGCTCCTGCCATGAGCGCTCCCATGTCCAGAGAGTAAATCTGCTTGCTTTTGAGGTTCTCAGGAACATCTCCGTCGATGATCCTGTGGGCGAGTCCTTCGGCTATAGCAGTTTTTCCTACACCCGGTTCTCCGATAAGGATCGGATTGTTTTTTGTCCGGCGACTCAGGATCTGGAGTACCCTGCGGATCTCTTCATCCCTTCCGATGACCGGGTCGAGCTTCCCTTCCCGGGCCATCTCATTGAGGTTCCGTGCATACCGGTTCAGGGCGTTATAGTTCTCTTCTGCTGATTGGCTTTTGACATTACTCCCCTGGCGAAGTTGCTTGATGGAAGCCATCAGGTCCTTTTCGGTGATGCCGTTATCCTTCATCAACCGCGATGTATCATCTTTTACAGAAAGGATTCCCAGGAGCATGTGCTCGATAGAGACGAAATCGTCTTTCATCTCCTGGCTGAGAGCAACAGCTTTTTGCAGAGCCTGGTTTGCTTCCCGGCTCAGGAATGGTTCTCCTCCTGATACTTTAGGGTAGGAGTCGATTATTTTATCGAGCGCCTGTGTAAAGATCGGCACATTGACATTCAGTTTTTTTAACAGGTAGGGTATTACGTTCTCATCTACAGTTAACATTCCCTTAAGGAGATGAGAGGTCTCTATTGATTGGTTCCGGAATGCCTGGGCTATCTCCCCGGCTTTCTGAACCGCCTCCTGTGATTTGATTGTGAAATTGTTGAAGTTCATAGTTTAATTCCTCTGTCAGTTTAATTTTAATTCTGGCATCTGGCATCTGGCATCCGAAACAGCCTATGTCAAAAATTCTGCCACGGGAAATTGAGCTTGATTGTGAAGAACTTTTGGCAGTTAGTATGCTAAAAATAGGTCTTTTTGTCTGATTTTCCATATTTTCGCGTTAACTGTTTCACAATGGAAAAGCCAACTCTCGTCATAGGTGCCTCCACCAACCCCGATCGCTATGCGTATATGGCAATAAAGTCCCTGACGGTAAATAAGCACGAGGTGTATGCCCTGGGGCTCCGGGAAGGAAAGGCCCATGGAATTAAAATTCACAGACCATTTCCTGAACTTCCGGCCATTCACACGGTCACGATGTATGTCGGAAAAAAAAACCAGCCCTTCTACATTGACTACATCCTGAAGCTGAATCCAAAACGTGTAATCTTCAATCCGGGAAGTGAAAACGAGGTTTTTGAAAGAATGCTGAGTCAGAAGGGGATAGAGGTGATACATGCATGTACTCTCGTAATGCTGCAACGGGGGATCTTCTAGTGAAATATCTTTCCGGCTCTCCCGTTATTGATTTATTCGTATTTTTACACTTCAAATCGAATCACTCCGGATGAAACGAATCTTTCTATTCTTATCCCTTCTAATTCCGTTGTTTACAGTAAGTCAAATTACATGTACAATAACACCAGGTGATACATTGGTTTGTGCCAGGGACAGTATTGCTTTTGTTGCTCATGTAGACAGTATCGGGCCTACCACATATCAATGGTTGAAAGACGGAGTTGCCATTTCCGACGCTACAAACGATACATTGGCTTTCTCCAGGGTTATGGAAAGCGATACCGCATCGTATCGGTGCATTGCAATCCTCGGCACAGAGACCGATACGAGCGATGCGTCATTGCTGACGATGCATCCGATTATGAATATCAGCGAGTTGACGCGGGTTAATGAGATTGGCTGCCGGCAAACGCGGAACGACGACGGATCGTATTCTCCCAATTGCAAAGCACAGTTTATGGTTGGGGTTGCCGGGGGTGAGCGGCCACTGACCTATTATTGGGGCGGAGGCTACATGCAGGATTCCCTTGTCCTTGGCTTGTGCCCCGATAGAAGTTACACGGTTAGTATTACTGAAAGTTATCATGGGTGCAAGGTGGATTCCACTTTTTTTGTGGAATACCTCAAAACTCCGGATGTCCCCTTTAGAAAATATTTATATGACTACAATCTCCCCCGTGATACATTCTATCTTACAAACCCGAATGTTATTGTGAGGTTTCCCGACACATATCTCGACTCCATCGTTAGCTGGGTTTGGCGGTTCGGAGATGGGGATACCATCCCAAACCAAAACCCGGCAACCCATACGTACGAAAAGAACGGGGAGTTCATAATCCAACTCAGAGTCACTGACCTGAACGACTGCGACACTACCCTCGAGGGCTCTGTAACCATACGAACTGCTTTATTGAAGATCCCGTATGGCTTTTCACCGAACGGGGACGGTTTGAATGAGACGTTTGAGATCAAAATTATGAGAGGTAATGATCTTACTGGCAATGATTATGATCTCATGGAGTTTCGGGATGCCTTCCTGAGAAATGAATTTGTGGTGTTCGACAGGGCGGGAAAAAGGGTGTATAATGCAGTCAATTACAAAAGCGGTGATTGGGATGGCGGGAACCTTCCGGACGGAGTCTATTTTTACGTCCTGAAGTGTGAGGGACAGTATGCGGATGAAGTCTACCGCGGGGCAATCCATATCCTGGGCAGAGGACTGAAAAGTAATCCGTAGGAAGTGACCAGGTGAACAGGTGAACAAGTGAACAAGTGACCAGGTGACCAGTTATCCAGGATCCAGCATCCAGGATCCAGCATCCAGGATCCAGCATTATTTTCTGAATGACAAAGAAAGAAAGATTTAAAAAGGTTATCCGCTTTTTCCAGGAAAATAATCCGGAGGCAGAAACCGAACTTGAGTACACAGAACCATATCACCTGATTGTAGCTGTAATTCTTTCAGCTCAATGTACAGATAAGCGGGTTAATATGATAACACCCGCTTTTTTTCAACAGTATCCAACAATTGAATCTCTCGCTGAAGCGAAGCAGGAAGAGGTCTTTGAGCGTATAAAAAGCTGTTCTTACCCCAACAATAAGGCAAAACATCTCATAGGCATGGCAAACATGCTGCATGCAGAATTCAATGGTGTAATGCCGTCAGATATTTCTGAGCTGCAAAAACTGCCTGGTGTTGGTCGCAAAACGGCGAATGTTATTGCTGCGGTGCTTTTTAATAAGCCTGCGATGGCTGTAGATACGCATGTACACCGTGTCTCGGCCAGAATCGGATTGACAACCGGCGCTAAAAATCCATTCCAGACGGAGATGCAGCTCATCAAACACATCCCTGAAGAGTTAATCCCACTGGCACACCATTGGCTTATCCTGCATGGCCGATATGTTTGTATTGCCCGGAAGCCTAAGTGTAATGAATGTGGGATAAAAGCGGACTGTCGCTATTATCAGAAACTACCACCAAAACTTGAAGAGTAACTACCCGATGAGTTTGATTTGTTGATAACTCGCATACCTAAAATAGTTTCCCCGCCTAAGAATTTCTTATTTTTGAAAGTTAAAATCATCTATTAATTCAATACTGAATATCTACCCGATGACAACATTAAAAGTTGGAGACCCGGCTCCTGATTTTCATGGAATTAACCAGACTGGGATACAGGTTTGTTTAACGGATTACCGGGGAAAGAAACTGGCACTCTATTTTTATCCCAAAGACAACACACCAGGGTGCACAACCGAAGCCTGCAATTTAAGAGATAACTTTCAGGATCTCAAGGATAAAGGTGTTGAAATATTAGGTGTAAGCCCTGACAATGAATCATCTCATCTGAATTTTATTAAAAAAAATGTATTACCTTTTGACCTAATTCCGGATATAGAGAAGAAAATCATCCGGGACTATGGCGCCTGGGGCCCAAAAAAGTTATACGGAAGAGAGTATGAAGGTCTGATCCGTACTACTTTTCTGATCGACGAGAAGGGTCTCATTGAGCATATCTTCACAAAAGTTGATACCAGGAACCACGCCCAGCAGATCCTGGCAGTGTTAACGTAAAGACGAGGCATGCCTCGTCTCCACGGGCAATGCATGTCTTGTCCCTAAGGGCGGTGCTTGCAAACCCATAATAGAAAGGAAAAAGAAATGGCAAAAGAGGCTGAAGAAAACAAAGAAAAGATGAAGGCGTTGCAGCTGACGCTTGACAAACTTGAGAAGACTTATGGCAGAGGCACAGTTATGAAGCTGGGAGACTCAGCCATAGAAAAAGTGGATTTCATCAAGACTGGTTCTATCGGGCTGGATGCAGCTCTTGGAATAGGTGGACTTCCCCGGGGGAGAGTCACTGAGATTTATGGTCCTGAATCATCAGGGAAAACCACACTGGCTCTCCATGCGATAGCAGAGGCTCAGAAATCTGGTGGGATTGCTGCATTTATTGATGCGGAACATGCATTTGACCGCTTCTATGCACAAAAACTGGGCGTGGATGTGGAGAACCTGCTCGTTTCACAGCCCGATAACGGGGAACAAGCCCTGGAGATTACCGAAAACCTGATACGCTCCGGGGCAATCGATATCATCGTGATTGACTCTGTTGCAGCACTCACACCGAAAAGTGAGATAGAAGGTGAAATGGGCGATTCCAAGATGGGGCTGCAGGCAAGGTTAATGTCGCAAGCCCTTAGAAAATTGACCTCTACCATATCCAAGACCGCTACTTGCTGTATTTTTATCAACCAGCTTCGAGAGAAGATTGGTATCATGTTTGGTAATCCTGAAACCACAACCGGGGGTAATGCTTTGAAATTCTATTCTTCGGTCAGGCTGGATATCCGGCGTCAGGCGCAGATCAAAGATGGAGATGAGGTAATAGGTAACCATGTGAAAGTTAAGGTGGTGAAAAACAAAGTGGCTCCCCCTTTCCGTAGAGCCGAGTTTGATATCATGTTTGGGGAAGGGATTTCACGCACATTTGAGATCATTGACCTGGCATCTGATCTAAATGTCATCAAAAAGAGTGGTTCATGGTTTAGCTACGGGGAAACAAAACTGGGACAGGGGAGAGATGCCGTAAAGAAGATCCTTATTGATAATCCTGAACTTGCAGATGAGCTGGAAGGGAAGATTATGGAGGCATTGAAACAATAGATTTATTATGAAAGCTGGGTTTGCCGGTATTTTTCTGGGCTGTGTCCTCCTGATCTCAGGATGCAGTCCCTCACAACCTAAAACTGAAGTGGCTTCATCAGTAGATTCTGCAGCGCTCTATATGAAGGAGCTCAACCAGGCTATCGCAAGCAATAAAAGGGATCCGGATCTTTTCAACAAACGTGCAACGCTTTTTCTGCATGATCGGGAGTTTGACAAGGCCCTGAGAGATATCAACCAGGCGATTACGTTGAATGATAAAAACCCGGACTATTACCTGACCCTTTCTGATATTCAATTGCTCATGGGACAAACGGAGAACTGTCTGACAGCTCTGACCAGGGCTGCTACGCTTGATCCTGACAACCAGGAGGCCAGGTTGAAAATGGCTCAACTTTTTCTGATATTGCGTAACTACGCTTCAACCTATCGGGTCATCAATGAGCTAATTGCTCATGATGCTTACAATCCCAGGGCATATTTCATACGTGCTATTGCAAACCTGGAGAATGGAGATACAGCCAAAGCTGTGGGAGATCTGATGAAAGCTGTCGATCAGGATCAGTTATACTACGATGCCTACATGCAGCTGGGAGAACTTTTCTCACTCAGGAACGATCCACTTGCTGAGGGATATTTGAACAATGCCCTGCGTGTAAAGCCTGATAACAAGGAAGCCCTTTATTTACTTGGGATGTATTACCAGAATAGGGAGCAGTTTGAAAAGGCACTCCAGACCTATCAAAGATTATGTGTAACCGCACCGGACTTCAGCCATGCGCCTTTTAACAAAGGATACATATACATGGTATTCCTCAATGATTTCCCGAAGGCGATAGACGCATACACGGATGCAATACGTATCGATTCGAGCTATGCAGATGCATTTTTCAACAGGGGATACGCATATGAATTGAACGATCAGCCTGATTTGGCTTACGATGACTATAAAATGACATTGAAAATGGATGTGAATAATCCGCGAGCGATTGAGGGGCTAAACCGCCTGGATCAGGGAGGATATGTCAGGTAAATTCATTCTTCAATTCAGTTAACTCACTAACCAGGGCGAGAGTTTCCCTATTCAGGTTATCAAATAATTCCTGGAGGCCATTCATATTTTCACTCTTGGCTTGTTCATCCAGCGACCGTGCGAGTTCAATGGTTGGAGGGTCCATGAAATTAGCAATCACTCCCTTGAGGCTATGTGCATTGAATTTTAATCCTGTAAAATTCTGTTCGGTTATATTTTGTTGAAGATTTGCCAGACGTTCTTTATATTCGCCTAAAAAAATATCGATAATCTCAACAACAACTTCATTGTCAAGGTAAACAAAGTTCTCTTTAAATTTTTCGCGATCGATCATTGTCTCTATTTTGTATATGACAATACAAAGATAATATTTTCACTCAATATCAATATATTCTGACGCAGAACTTCCTGAAATTCCATCCTTGAATAAAAGGTAGTGAATGGCAGTATGGCAGTGTACCAGTTTATAACCATACCGTGTCTGAAATAAATAGCGGCACTCTCTTACTGCATTCTCCTGGAAGGCCAGTTGGGGTTTTTGAATGAGGAGGAGGAAGTCCTTCAAGTCCTGATAAATGTCGGTAATGTTTTCTGCGATGCTGGCCAGGATAGCATCTTGCTGAGTTCTTTCGTGCAAATCGATGAAATAGAAAACATCTTCCTGGCCCAGCTTCTCTCTGATGGTATTAAATACGGATTCCCATTGCTCCTCTGTTACATAATGTTCAATTGCCTCCTCATCCGATACAATAATTTCCGGCAACAGAGAGGCTTTCAGATAGATGGCAGGAATTACCCGTTGCAGGTAAGTCAGGATTTGTTCGCGTGTATATTCCTCTGCTTTCTCAATAAAAAGGGTGAAATCATTGGCCACTGTTAACATCTCAAGTACCGGCCTGGATTTAACAGCTCTATCGTTATCTGTATATTCGCTGTTCATAGATCATAGGTTTCAACAAAGATACATCATTAGTTGCTTAGTGTTTGTATATAGGGAGCTGTAGGGCTGAAATCATTGTTATTAAAACCACTGGTCTCGATGAGATCAAACTGGATAAGAGGAACTCCCGGAGTTGTCGGGTAGAAAAAACATGAGAACATGATTGTAGGGAAGATCAGGTTATCGTTCTTAACCATGAATCCAACTCCAATGCCGGTCATAAAATGCGAATTCCGGAGCGATCTCCCTTTTGGCGCTGAAAGACCTGCCCAGATTGTTCCCTGAAAGGCAAACCGAAAACCATAAAAGTACCAGGGTGCATATGCTACTGTTGAGAAAGATAGCAGGGCTGCATGGTTTCCCCTGAACAGAGAGTCAATATCAACGGACTTGATTTTTGCCGTTTTGGCAAGGTCATAATAATCTGAATTATTCTTCCGTGCATTGAATAGATAGTTATACCGGCCTGAGAGATAGGATCTGAACTTAAACCGTTTTGAAGGTGAGAAATAGAGGTAGCTCATATACAATGATTCTATTTTCAAAAGCCCATCTTCGAAATTGTCGCGGTTTAAATATCCTCCGAGATTGAACTGGCCATAGAGATATCCGAATTTTTCGATGAAATTTCCAGCCGACGCCCCAAGATTCATATAAAAGCGGGTATAAAACTCGCTGATAGCTGGTCCGGCAGTGATTTGCCCTAAAAATCCATACGGAAAGGACTCTGTTATACCAAACTGCAGGATATAATCCACATTGTAATACTTGTTCCGTGAGAGTTGCAGGCTGGTAAGGAAGTTGGTTCCATTGAAATATCCGGCATTCGAGTCAACCAATACCACAGGGCGCTTGATGTAATGACGTACGTGAACACTTTGTGCAATCACTAGCCGTGTTGCAGGATCTGAATGGCTTATCGGGGAGGAGAGACCTATCCAGGCGCCCTCCTGATGATATGTTGCATGCTGGCTAAGTGTATCGCTCAACGGGTTGACTGTTTCAGCAAGTGTAAAGTTTACACCTCCGGCCACCCTCGTAGAGTAGCTGTAGAATGGCCGGGAGAGACTTGCATATAATGTTCCGTTGCCTTCGTCATCCTGGATCAGGGAAACCTCCCCGTCAACAAATGACCCCATAATATTAGTGAACGTGTATGAAGCACCATCAAAGCGAAAAAACGGAGCCCTGCTGAAATTTGATGACCAGAAAACCGAGAGACGGTCACCGCTGCCAAGAAAGTTGGCATCGTAAAGGCTGCCACGGGATCTGTTAAGATCAATTAACACCAGGGTAGCACCTATTGACCAGTTGTCTTTTGTGATAACTGTGATATCGACAGTATCGCTACCAGGAGGAGTCTCGGTAATCACAATCCTGGCATCAGATATATAAGGAAGTTCCTGGAGAATTCGCATGTTATCAGCAACTTTATCAGCATTTACATACTGACCCCTCCGGAACATTAACTGGTTCCTGATCACACTCTTTCTCGTGGTCAGGTGAACCCGGTTTCCAAAATTGGCAGCACCCGTCTGGACTATTCCGGCTGTATCGAAGATTGAGGTCCCAAAGGGATTCATTGACTTGATGTGCACTTCCCGGATATACATCCCCTGGTATGGTATAAAAGGAATCTCAATTTTTTGTTTTTGCACACTAACAGGCAATGTGCTGACCTTTGGCGCGACAAAAGCGAGGTTGTAAATGAGTTTGGATAACCGGCTCTTACCTAGTTTGCTGTAAAGTGTATCATAAAGAGTCTGAATTCTCAATTGGTTGACCTCATCGGCACGCAGTTTTCTTAAGGATGAGATCACGATGGTGGTATCGTGGGTAAAAATAAAAAACTCTGTTGGGCCGATAAAGTAGATGCCAGGTTTAAAGTGGAGTGTATCGTACTTCAGGATCTCCGTCGGTATGCTATTCCTCTGCTCTCCTTTCTGACTAAAAGCCTGAAGAGGAGAAGCAACCAGAACAAAATACAGAAACAGAGAACAAATAAAAAACGTTCTTGACATCTATCTCAGCTTCATAGAACGGATGATTCCTTCGATTTTGTCATCCAGAAAGCTATTAACACTATCGAAATCACTTTTCTTCTTCAGGGATTCTCTCACCCCGAAATAGAACTTGATTTTTGGTTCCGTTCCCGAAGGCCTGACACTGACCACACTCCCATCCTCAAGGATGAATTGCAGTACGTTTGAGGAGGGGAGACGGATAGGTAAGATGGATCCTGTTTCAAGGTTCTTCTCTTCCAGTGTCAGGTAATCTTTCATGGCTGTCACCCTGATGTTATTGATTGATTCCAGGGGATGGGTTCGGAAGTTGACCATCATTTGCTGGATCTCCTCAGCGCCAGCTTTCCCTTTTTTTGTCACAGACAGGAGACTCTCTTTGTAAAATGAATACTTCATATAGATCTCCAACAGCAGGTCAAAGAGTGTTTTTCCCTGGTCAGCCATCCAGGCTGCTGTTTCTGCTATCATGGCACACGCGCTCACAGCATCTTTATCTCTGACAAAGTCTCCTATCAGGTACCCGTAACTCTCCTCACCACCTACGATAAATGTTTTTGATCCTTCATGTTGCCTGATGACGTCAGCAATAAATTTGAAGCCGGTAAGCACGTCGAAATATTCCAGATCGAATGATAGTGCTATATCACGAAGCAGTTCGGAAGTAACAATAGTCTTAATAATAAACTCACTTCCGGTGAATCTCCCGAGTTCCTTCCAGCGGTTCAGAATATAGTAAAAAAGAAGTGCGGCCGTTTGATTGCCATTCAACAGGATAAATTTTCCAGACGGGTCTTTTACCGCGATTCCAACCCTGTCGGCATCAGGATCAGTGGCCATCACAAGGTCGGCATGTTCCCTCTCCGCGAGTTGGATTGCCATGCTCAGGGCATCGTGTTCTTCCGGATTTGGAGAGTGTACTGTTGGAAAGTTTCCATCGGCAGTTGCCTGTTCCTCAACTACAATCACATTGATGAATCCAAACCGTCTGAGTATATCAGGAATGATTGTTCTGCCAGTACCGTGTAAAGGAGTATATACAATCCTCAGATCTTTTTGCCGGTTTATTGCTTCTGGTGACAGCCGGAGAGCCAGAACCTTCTCAAGGTAGGCTTCGTCGATCTCTTTCCCGATGGAAATGATCAACTCGGGATTTCCATGCCATTTTACCTGGCCAACAGATGTAATCAACTGAACCTCTTTGATCACATTCTTATCATGCGGGGCAATCATCTGGGCTCCGTCATCCCAGTATGCTTTATAACCGTTATATTCCTTGGGATTATGAGAGGCAGTTAGCATAACACCACTTTGACATCCGAGATACCTGATAGCGAAAGAGAGTTCAGGAGTGGGCCGGAGATCATCAAATACGTATACTTTGAACCCATTTGCTGCAAGTACTTCTGCAGTTATCTGTGCGAAATACCGACTGTTATTCCGACTGTCGTACGAGATGGCCATGCTGAGGGGAGCTACATCCGGAAACATTTTCTTCAGGTAATTGACCAGCCCTTGAGTAGCCATTCCAACGGTATACTTGTTCATCCGGTTTGTTCCCACACCCATGATACCCCGTAACCCGCCAGTTCCGAATTCCAGGTCACGGTAAAAAGCGTCCGTTAGCGCAACGGGATCCTTCTCAACCAGCTCTTTTACCTGAGCTTTGGTATTTTCATCAAAATCCCCATCCAGCCATGCTTGTGCACGATTTAAAACTTCCTGATCAATTTTTTCCATACAAAGTTTACTATTAACAGTCCGCAGTCCACAGTCCACAGTCCACAGTCCTCAGTCTACGGTCCATAATTTATTTTAATCTATACCTCCCTACCTCCCTACCTACCTCCCTACCTCCCTACCTCCCTACCTCCCTACCTC
>CALCGJ010000018.1 GCA_937900965.1 uncultured Bacteroidota bacterium
GCAGAACAGTTTGTTGGTGAAGTGTCTTGTAAACACTGTCAAAGCCTTCGATCGTGTCGATGGCCTTTTGAACCAGGGTGGGTTCATTTCTTTTCATGATACTGAGATTTAAATGAATGTTTAAATTTGGGGAGTGTCTATCTCCCCCTCAGTATCCTTTTACCTATATTTGTTAAAAAAGCTATCCCGCGGAAGCGGGATTTAGTTCAACAAATTGAAACCAGAGAAAATGATTGAATAAAGTGCGGCACTCACCATTCAAACCGTAAGCAATTCAATAGATAGACCGGATCGCGATCTGATTATCAAAAGGAACGATTTCTCTCCAGTCTATTGATTTCAAATGATAACGACCACTGAATTGAGGGTGAAAATTGAGAGCCAAAAACGAGAAAAAATACATACTGATAATCACTAAATTATTTTACGTTAGTCAGAAGTTTATTAGGGAATGTAAACTTAAAGCCGACCGTTACCGTGCATTAATTTATAAGGATCCTTGATAATTTCTTCGTAATTTTAGGGAAACGAATCCATATGAGTACTTCACATATCGAGATTTACCAAGTTGAGCCAGGAAAGACTGACATTTCAGTACGACTGGAAAATGAAACCGTTTGGTTAAGCCTCAATCAATTATCGGATCTTTTTCAACGTGATAAATCCGTAATATCCAGGCATATAAACAATATTTTTAAAGAGAAAGAACTTGATCGAAAGCCAACTGTTGCAAAATTTGCAACAGTTCAGATTGAAGGTGAAAGAGAAATTGAAAGAGCCATTGAATATTTTAACCTAGATGTAATAATCTCAGTTGGTTATAGAGTTAAATCCACTAGAGGGACGCAGTTTAGGATCTGGGCAAATAGAATATTAAAAGACTATCTCATAATAGGTTTCGCAATAAATGAGAAACGACTCACTGAACAAAATAAACAACTTAATAGCCTACAGGAGTCAGTAAAATTGATCGGAGAAGTATTAAAATCGAAGGAGCTAGCAAATGATGAAAGCATAGGGTTAATAAACATCATCTCTCAATATGCCTATGCATTTGATATCCTAGATCAATATGATTACCATAACCTTCAAATAACTGAAACATCAGGGAAAGAGACCTACCATCTAACGTATAAAGACGCAATAGAACAAATTAAACTCATCAAAACTGCTCAAAGTGCCAGTAACCTATTTGGTCGTGAAAAGGACGAATCACTAAGAAGTTCACTTTCAGCAATCTATCAAACATTTGAAGGTGCAGATTTGTACCCTAGTATCGAAGAGAAAGCAGCTCATCTTTTATATTTTATAACCAAAAACCATTCATTTGTGGACGGCAACAAGAGGATCGCAGCATTCTTGTTTCTCTTATTCCTTGATCGTAATGGAATTCTTCTTGATGATAACGGGATGAAGAGGATAGCGGATAATGCTCTTGTAGCTTTAACATTAATGATCGCTGTAAGTAAACCTGAAGATAAGGACACCATGATAAAAGTAATCGTAAATCTAATTAATAAAAAGAATTAACGCATGGTAAGCCTGCACCCTCCATGCAGGTCAAGTGATTCAAAGTGAACGATAAAGGAAATAAATGAACAAAAAACGAATACTAACTCTCGGCCAAGCAAACCCTCCCCGGCGGGTGCTGGGCCGTTCTGCGTCATAAACAGATGAACTAATCAATGGAAATTAATAAAAGACCATTTAGCAATTTAAATTTGTATGTAGCAATTACTCTAAATGTTATTGTGCAATCTTGTAGTTGTCAAGAAAATAAAGGAGTTTCGCAAAATACCATTTCACAAACAGAAATAATATCTCGAGATTTAAATTTGAAAAACAATCAAATAAGTCAAGTAGTAAGGACAGTATTTCAAGATAGTAAAGGCATAATTTGGTTTGGAACTGAAAATGGAGCTTTTAGACTTTATGGTAAGTCATTAATTCATATTGATGGTATAAGAAGTGAATCTGGAAAGGGTGTAACAATTAAAGACATTGCTGAAGATAAAAATGGGAAAGTATGGTTTGGACATACAGACGGTATTAGCAGTATTGATGGAGAAAAAGCTACAAATTATTATGAATCAGATGGCTTGATAAGCGATGATGTCTGGTGCATTGCTGCAGATTCCAATGGTAATATCTGGATTGGAACCATAGATGGCACTTGTATATTTAATGGCCAAGAGTTCAATAATTTTGAACTACCCGAAGGAAAGATTGATTCAACTCTTGGCATATCAAGTACCAAAATGGTTCATAGTATAATGGAAGATAGTAAAGGTACATTGTGGTTTAGTTCTAATGCCGGGCTTTTTTCATATTCAAATAATATGCTGATTGACGTCTCTGATAAAGTTGGGATTCGAACCAATTTCGTTAACGAAGTATTTGAAGGTAAAAACGGAGAATTATGGGTTTCAACAAAAAAGGGATTATACAATCTCAGGGAAAATAGGATAAACAATATTACAGAAAGTAAAATTGAAGTTGGAAAAAGTATAGGAAGTATAGCTGAAGATAAAGAAGGCAATATCTGGTTTGTTTCTAATCAACATTATTTATATTCTTATAATAGAAAAGAAATTATTGAATATCAAAAGTCAGAAGAGAATAAAGGACCAGTAATTTTTCAAATCTACAGAGATCAAGATGATAGGCTCTGGTTTGTTGGGTATGGTGGTGCTTATCGATTAGAAAATGGGAAATTTCTCAATATTACGAAGAATGGTCCTTGGTAAAAAATGATCAAGCCTTATACGAGTTCATTAAACCGTATCCGGGAAATCAAGGAAGATAAATCAATAAAAGCCGCCCCGGCGGCTACTGGCCGCCGTTATGCTGCATTTTTTTAATTGAATTTGGGAAATTGCCAAACAATACTTACCTTTGACGTTAGTAACGTAATGCGGGACTATGATAAAATCTTTCGGGTCAAAGGAAACAGAGAAAATCTGGGAAGGTATCAGGTCAAAAAAACTACCGAATGATATTCAACAAATTGGGCGCAGGAAACTAAGAATGATTAACAACTCCATTGACCTGAAAGATCTTCAGATACCACCTGCGAATAGAATTGAAAAATTGTCAGGTAAGTTGAAAGACTATTATAGTATCAGAATAAATGACCAATGGAGAATCCGATTTAAATGGCTTGAAGGTCATTCGTATGAAGTAGAAATTATTGATTATCATAAATAAAGGAGGCAAGATGGATAAGCTAAATAACATCCACCCAGGAGAGGTTCTCGCAGAAGAATTTCTTATTCCATTAAATATTACTGCTTATAGGCTATCACAGGATATAAATATTCCTCAAACACGAATTAGTGAGATTATAAAGAGGAACAGGAGAATCACTGCCGATACAGCATTACGTTTAAGTAAATATTTTGGGAATTCAGCGAAATTCTGGTTAGGACTTCAAGATGATTTTGATTTAGAAGAAGAGTTGGCTAAAAAATCACATGAGTTTAGTGTGATCAAAAGGCTTGAAAATAACGCAGCATAACCGAGTAGGTGGCCGGTGAGCAGATAGCCCACCGGTGCGCCTCTCACACCATTGTACGTTCGGGTCATCCCGAGTACTCGGGAGCGATTCGGCAACCATAATAACCAGCTCTTTTCACCTGATTAACTAGTCCTTTTTTTCCAATGATGTTGCAATCAACCAGGGTACCCTACATTATGAAAACAACTCCCGAACACGATGAACGAATAGCAAAAATGAAATTTGCATCGGTCTATCCACACTACATCACCAAGGTTGAGAGCAAAGGCAGGACAAAGGGAGAATTGCATCAGGTAATAGAATGGCTGACGGGATTTGACGACAAAAAACTGCGTGAACTCATCGATGAGGAAGTAACTTTTGAAACTTTTTTTAAGAGAGCAAAATTAAACCCCAATGCACAACTAATAAAAGGAGTAATTTGTGGTTATCGGATAGAAGAAATTGAAAATCCATTAACAAAACAAGCAAGATATTTAGACAAATTAGTGGACGAATTGGCGAAAGGCAAAAAGATGGAAAAGGTTTTAAGGCAATAATCAAAATCAGGACTATGACAAAAACAAAGACAACTTACACAGAGGAAAACGTAATAGGTTTTATAAATTCATACGTTGACAACGACCTGAAAAAAGCCGACAGTTTTCGACTAATAGAACTAATGCAGAAATGGTCTGGCTCTGAACCCAAAATGTGGGGACCGACTATAATAGGGTTCGGCAACTACCATTACAAATATGCTAGCGGACACGAAGGCGATGCACCAGTTCTTGGATTTTCTCCGAGAAAAACAGCATTCTCGCTCTACGTCTATTCTGAGACAGAAAGAAGTAAAATATTGTTAGCTGACCTCGGTAAATTCAAAATGGGTAAAGCCTGCATTTATGTGAAAAAACTTTCTGACATCAATATTACGGCTTTACAAGAACTCAGTATAGAATCAATTAAATACATTAACGAGCATCACGAATGTTCTTGCAGAATAAAACAAACCAATTAACGAAAGACAGAAACACTGCCGGTAACACCGTATAAATTTATTTGAATATTTAAACTTTTCATCAAGGCTACGACGTTATTCAAAACATGGGGTACAAGGTATTACAATTAAAACTTCCTACATATTATTCTGATGATGATATCCGACTTCTAATAGGTAAGAAGCTTGGTTTATCGGATTTCTCATATCAAATTGCGAAGAAAGGTCTTGATGCCCGTAAAAAGAAAGATATACATTGGTTGATAAGCATTGTTGTTTCTTCCGACAAACTATCCACTGATGAGTATCCAGAACCCAAATTATTTCCTATTCCCTACAAAAAAAGAGACAAAACGGTTATTGTAATAGGTAGCGGGCCGGCCGGTTTTTTTACTGCACAAGTACTTCAACTCGCTGGTTTTAAAGTAACTATTGTTGAACGGGGATCTGAGGTCGAGCAACGAAGTCTGGCTATTCAACGATTAGAGGAAAGGGGTGAATTCTCACCTCAAAATAATTATGCTTTTGGCGAAGGAGGTGCCGGCACTTTTTCTGACGGAAAATTGACGTCGCGTTCGAAGCATATATCTTCCGAACGGCTGTATATCTTATCGGAGTATGTGAAGGCAGGGGCTCCAAAAGAGATTTCTTATATGTCTCATCCACATGTAGGTACTGACATACTTAAAGTTGTGGTAACCAATCTGCGCCAAATGTTTTTAAAAAACGGAGGTGTATTTCTATTTAATACGATGCTTGAAGATGTTCTTATTAAAAATAATCGTGTTGAAAAGGTGGTTTGTAATAATGCGGAACTTCAAGCTGACTACATAATTCTTGCAACTGGTCATTCAGCTTATGAAACGTATCGGATGCTTATCAGGAGAGGCATTCAGATAGGTACGAAAAACTTTGCAATTGGACATAGAATTGAACATAAACAACGCTTTATTAATATGGCTCAATGGGGGAAAGAGAGTCTCCCGGGTGTAAAAGCCGCAGAATACCGCTTAAATACGACAACCAGTTCCGGATTGCCAGTTTACACATTCTGTATGTGTCCTGGAGGATATGTGGTGCCAGCTTCCGCTTACCCGGAAAAGAGTGTTGTGAATGGCATGAGCTATTTTATGCGAGATGGCATTTTTTCGAATGCAGCATGTGTTGCTGGCGTTCATCCCGATATGTTATTGGGGCATACCTCTACGTCATCTGAAATACTCGACTGGATGGATAAGCTGGAGGGTCAGTTTTACAACTTCTCAAATAATTTGGTAATTCCTGCTGTACGAGCAATAGATTATATAAACAGAAGTGAATCGAATGAGATTTCATCTGGCAGCTATCGTCCAGGCGTGAAACCTGCACCACTGTATAATATGATACCAAAAATAGTAAGCAGTGCCCTTTCGGAAGGACTAACTAATTTTAGCAATAAGTTGAAAGGGTTTGAGCTGGGTGTAATGATGGGGCTGGAAAGCAAAACATCATCACCAGTACAGGTCGCCAGAGAAAAGACTGGACGCTGCCCTGGATTTGACAACTTATATTTTGTAGGTGAGGGAAGTGGTTTTGCAGGCGGAATAATTTCCAGCGCATCAGATGGTGTTAAGTGTGCAATATCCATAATTAATTCTTGCTGAATATTTTTTGATAATGTTTTGCAACAACATTTATTAATCCCTGTACCTTAATTCGTAGTAGCTGCAAATCAATCCCGGTGCAGAGAATCCGAAGTATCCATCACCGGAGGAAAAACATATCGATCGCTGTAAAACCAAACGTTCATGGCTCCCGATCCACGGTGACACCAGGAGTAGTAGGGTCGAAGGACGAGGGACGAGGGACGAGGGACGATGGGTTGGTTGAAGCCGTCTCCGATGAGTTTGTCGACTTCCCCTGTCAGGGTCCCGACACCATTCAGAAGATCAGGATCAAATGTATAGGTAAAAGGTGTTTGTAATGATACAACTAGCTCTTTCACATCCCCGTCATTGTCAACCCCTTCTGCACAAAAAACAATCGGGCCACGTGTCAGGGCGACTTTGTCACGATCCTCATCAACCTGATCGCGGGCAATTACTTTCCTGACCGGCATCGGGAGAGAGAGATGTACCTGATCGCCAGGTTTCCATCGGCTGGTGATGTAAACATACCCGTTATGCATCTTCATCTGCCGGAGCTTCCCGTTCAGATCCAGGGAAGGGGCTGCCTCTGAACGTTCTGCAAAATGATATAATCCACCCGGAAGCACTTCGTTATGAGCCCAGCCGGGGATGCGGAGGGCAAGTGTCATGAGGACCGGTTTCTCGGGGTTAACCGTAATGGTGATATCTCCCTGCCAGGGATATTGCGTGGTTTGAATAACGTTGACATTCTGTCCCTGGATCCTGACAGTCCCATCGCTTCCGATATAGAGGTTCACAAAAAGGGTGTCGGCCCGGGTAGCATAGATGTATCCCGAAACTGAAGGAATGAACCTGGAGATGTTGGATGGGCAGCAGGAGCAATCGAACCACTCGGAGCGGGCTGTTGTCCCTTCCGACTCAAGTGGGTTTGGATAGAAAAAGGTCGTTCCATCCAGGGAAACACCGGAGAGCAACCCATTGTATAATGTCCTTTCCAGCACATCAACATATTTACTCTCACCATGAAGCAAAAACATTCTGTAGTTCCAGAAAACATTGGCAATTGCTGCGCAGGTTTCGTTATATGCTGTGAGGTTCGGCAGTTCAAACTTATCACCATATGCCTCACCCGAAGAACGTGAACCTATCCCCCCGGTCAGATAGATTTTTCCGGAAACCACATCGTTCCATATTTTATCTATCGCCCTGATATACGCCGAATCGCCTGTAAGGGCTGCGATATCAGCCATTGCCGAGTACATGTATGTAGCCCTGACAGCATGACCTACCGCCTCCTCCTGCTCGATCACAGGGAGGTGATCCTGTGTATAGGTACTCCCACTCTTCGTCCCTTTTCCTCGTTGATCGAGTAAGAATTTAGCCAGATCAAGATACTTCTGCGCCATGGTAACCCGGTATAATTTTGCCAGCCCAATCTCTATCTCCTGGTGACCTGAAGCAATTTGCTCTTTATCCGTACCAAACGTATTGCACAGCATATCAGCATTCCTGATCGCAACATCAAGCAGAGTGCGTTTCCCGGTGGCTTCATGATATGCAACGGCTGCTTCATACATGTGCCCCACGTTGTACAACTCATGGCTGCCATTGTATCGGGTGTTAGCCCAACGTTCCCTTGCCCATGAATTTTCGATGTTGATAGAACTCATTGTATACAGATATCCATCGGGTAACTGGGCCGAAGCGATATCAGAGATCAAACTGTCGAGAAACGATTCAAGTTCAGGATCAGGATGTGTGGTGAGGGAGTATGCCCCTCCTTCAATAATCTTATATACATCGGAATCGTCGTACCCATATTTACTGCAAAAGGTTCCTCTTTCAATGATGCCGGCATTAACCTCCCCGGCTAATTTGAAATTCTTCAACCGTCCTGTCTCTTCCGACTTCTGAAAAGCAAATGGGATGGTAACAATCCGGTTTGTATCCTGGCGTGGGGTCCAGAAGGCATCACGGATCTGAACATCCGAGAACTTGACTGGTGAATATGGATAATCGCCTGTTTGCGAAAAGAGTGATGAGGAATAAGACAAAAAAACAGAGAACAGGATTAACTTTCTCATGGAGATGGATATTGGTTTTCACAAATATCGGGAAAATAAATGACCCGTCCCTGCCTCCCCTTCAGGGGAGGGGCCGGGGGAGGGGTGAAGGGAGGATTTATACAATTTTCTTCTTCTCCAGCAACATCTGAAAACTCTTCTTAAAGCTCTCTCCCAGGGGAATAAGCTTATCGCTGACCTTGATCATATTGCCTTCAATGGATTCGATCTTGTCGATCGCGACGATATAAGATTTGTGTACCCGGATAAAATTTGCTTGCGGAAGGATCTCTTCAATCCCTTTAAAGGTCTGCAGGGTCATGATCCTTGCCTTTGGGGTATGGATCTTCAGATAATCACCCTGACCCTCTACAAAAAGAATTTCGTCAAAGGTCACCTTATGCAGTTTAAAACCACTTTTAATGAAAAAGTAGTCAATCCTGGGATTGAAGATTGAAACCTCTTCAGGAGGACATTTGGAGTTGAGCTGCCTGCAAAGTCTTTCATGTACTTTGTCCACCGCTTTCACAAAACGTTCAAATGAAATCGGTTTCAACAGGTAATCGGTGATGTCAAGCTCATATCCCTGAAGTGCAAACTGATCATATGCGGTGGTAAAGATCACCTCTGGTTTTGGCTTGAGGATATTCAACATCTGGATGCCTGTAAGTTCTTCCATCTGAATGTCGAGGAACATCAGGTCGACCTTTTGCTGGCGCATGAAATCCATTGCCTCAAGTGCATTGTCAAAGGATTTGACTAACTGAAGGAAAGGGATTCTCTGGATATAATCTTCAATAACCTCAAGAGCCAGGGGCTCATCGTCAACTGCAATGCATGTTATTTTCATAGTCGTTGTATCATTAAATGAACTTGGTACTCTTCGTCATTCTGCTCAATTTCCAGTGAATAGGTTCCCGGATAGATTATTTCCAGTCGTTTTTGTACATTATCAAGTCCGATCCCCCCCTGCTTATCCTTATTCACCGGGAACCCGGTCGAAACGTAATTCCGGATATCAAAGTCCAGACGGTTTCCTGCAACCTCCAGTTTAATGGAGATTCCGGGCAATTTATAATTTTTTCGACCGTGTTTGAAGGCATTTTCAACAAAAGGGACCAAAAGCATGGGGGGGATTACTTTGGACTGGATATCTCCCTCCACATCAAATTTCACAAACCGGCCCTCTTTCATTCGCAATTCATTCAGTTCTATGAAACTCTCGAGATATTCAATCTCTTTCTCCAGCATCACTTTATCACTGTTGGAGTCATAGAGCATATACCGCATGATATCTGAGAGTTTCATAACCATAGAGGGAGCTTCATCTGATTTCTTATAGACAAGCGAATATAGATTATTCAGGGTATTGAACAGGAAGTGCGGGTTGATCTGTGTTCTGAGCAAGGCCAGTTCGGAGGACTTGGTCCGTGCCAGCAGCTCACTCTTCTGCTTCTGTGTTTTGAACCAGTCAATCATAAACTTGATCAGTAGTGCCATCAGGGTAAAAGAGATGGAGTAATAGGATTCAAGGACTATGTGGTAAAAACGGATAGTCACCTCCTGATAATCAAATCCGGCGAGGTAGACATAAACCACAACCAACACAACCAGCCTCAGGCAAATAAAAAAGGAGATGGCTCCTAATACCTTCATCAGGTTGGTTACAATCTTGCGGGTGTTTAGAAAATCAATCGAGATCAGAAAGTAGACCAGGTAGAAATTTACCACATTCAGTAGCTGCGAAGAGAGGGTATAATAGTAGTAGTAGAGAGGATATTTCTTGTCTGGAAATATCATCGGAAGCTCCGGAACAAGGGCGAAAAGGATCCAGAACGAGATGTGTAACAGAATGATATATCTCTTACTCATACCTGGTAAATCGTTTGTAAAGATATGAAGAACGATTTCATATTGAGTTTTACCTGTTCGATTTATCGATGAAACGGCCTTGCCGATCTGTAAAAGAGGTTTTTTCGATACATAATGAAATACATCCCGGTGAAACCACAATAAGCCGAGCTAACTGAGCTGTTGATCCAAATTATTTTTTGAAATGAAGACATGCATCTATTTTTGGTGCCAGAAGCTGATGAGAATCGATGGTTTTGGTTTAATGAATCCTCCAATTTTTAGTGAATATTTAAAATTTACTTCCCCCCTTAAAAATCCCCGAGCTTCCATCAGCTTCTTTTTTTTTCTTATCCTGGTTGGCGTTTATGGCAGAGAAGAATTCACTCACACTCCTTTTACTTATTCCTTTGTTCTTTCTTACGCTTGCACCGGTTACGGCTCAATCTGAACATGATTCAAACGGAAAACCGGACTCTGTATATCTTGTCCGTAAAACCATTGATGCTGGCAGGATCACCACACCTCCAAAAATTGACGGGGAGCTGAATGAGCCCTTCTGGAGCACCCTCCCCGTAGCTACCAACTTCGTTGAATACTCTCCCAGGAATGGAATTCTGCCCCCTTTTGAGACCGAGGTCAGGTTTGGTTATGATGATGTGGCTTTATACATCAGTGCCATCATGTTTGATCCACACCCCGACAGTATTTGCAAAGAGCTGGGGCGAAGAGACCAGATTGAATTGCTCAACACCGACTATATTTCATTCGATATTCTTCCCTACAATGATGCCCTGAATATGTTCGAGTTCAAAGTGAGCCCGGGCAATCTGCAGAGCGATACAAAATACTCACCTGTAGGTCAGGATGTTAACTGGGATGCCGTATGGGAATCAGCTTCCAGGATCACTGATGAGGGATGGGTTACAGAGGTTAAAATTCCCTATTCCGCTCTTCGTTTCACTAAGGCTAAAGAACAGGTATGGGGCATCAACATGTGGAGGCATGTTCGGCGATACCAGTCGTGGTCGACCTGGTGTTTTGTTGACAACAAAGTCAGGGAGCTATTTAACTATTACGGCGAAGTCACAGGTATCCTTGATGTAGATCCACCGGTCAGACTCTCCTTTTCCCCTTACCTGACAGGATATGTTGAGAAAAATCCTGACAACACCAAATGGTCGTGGCTTCTCAGAGGTGGCATGGATGTAAAATTCGGAATCAATGATAGCTATACCCTCGACATGATGCTTATTCCTGATTTCGGACAGGTTCAATCTGACGACATCATCCTGAACCTCTCCCCTTTTGAGGTCAGATATGACGAGAAGCGGCAGTTCTTTACCGAAGGGACAGAGTTGTTCGATAAATGTGAAATTTTTTATACCCGTCGTGTAGGAGCGTTTCCCCGGGATTATGGGAGCGCATGGGATAGTCTTGGCCCATTGGTCACCGGTATCGTATCTCCGTCTCAAAACCCAGCGGAAAGTTCCAGTATGAGGTATTTCGTGATGCAATGGATAACAAATACAATCCAAACGACATGGGCTTCCTGACCAATAACAATGAAGATTTCAATTATGTAAGTCTGGCTTACAACACGTTCGACCCTTTCTGGAAAATCAACAGAACCCAAACTTACTTGTATACATTCTACAGCACCCTCAATACACCAAATAAATTCATGGATCTTCGGTTTGAACTGAACCATTACACACAATTCACAACCTTCTGGGCTATATATCTGGAGGGGGGACTCCATCCATTGGGATCTCACGACTTTTATGAACCGAGGGTTTGGGGATATGTCTACAAGCGCCCGCTCTCTTATGATTTCACCTGGAACGTGGCTACAGACCTGAGAAAACCCTTCCGGATCTATACCAGCATATCGGTCACCAATCATCCTGGTAACAAGAATTTCTCTTATGACATCGGGCTGGTTCCCCGTATCCGGTTCAGCGACAGGTTCACCATAACCGTGAATTCCAGCTACACGAAAGATTTGAATGACAATGGCTGGGTTGATACACGTTATGATTCGTTGAACAATCCGACCATCTATTTTGGCAGACGGGATATCTCTACCATCAACAATATCCTGAGTGCCAGCTATATCTTCAATACGAAAATTTCCCTGTCTCTCAGAGTCCGCCACTACTGGTCAAAAGTCAACTACCTGGATTATTATTCACTGAACAGTGATGGTGATCTCAAGCCAAACAACTACTGGCAGGATCATAATATCAACTTCAACGCATTTTCTACCGATTTGCAGTTTATATGGTACTTTGCTCCGGGAAGCGAGTTGAGTGTTGTTTGGAAAAACTATATCATGACTATGGGCGACAAGTTAGACAAGGATTATATTGCGGCCATCCAGACAACTTTCAATGCACCTCAAACCAACAGTTTCTCTGTCAGGATACTCTATTACCTGGATTATCTCTTCATCAGGAAGGTTTTTTCCAAAAAACAGAGCCGGCAGAATAAGCTATAAAGTTATATATCCAGGGAGATCTCCTAAATATTCCATGAGATCTCCCTTACCTCTTCAATGATCTCCTTTCCGCTCTTAGGTTTTTTCCAGGAGATCCCTCCCCAAATCATCACCAGGAGTGAAAAGATAAAAACGATCAAAAGTACGTATTGGTTGATCACATCTGATAAGAGCGCGGTTGGGATGCTAAGAAACAACAGAATGTTAATGAGTCCGCGAGGTGCAATAAAGACTTCAGGTGTGATCCTGCCTTTTGACATAATCCGTAAGTAGGCGAAACGGATGGCAAAGATGATCACGACAATGATGGTCCCCCAGATTAGCAGCCAGGGATTGCCCATTTTACTCACCACTATCGTAAATCCGAATATCAGGAAGAAAAAGGTGCGAATCAGGAATGCCGATTCGCCTGTAAGCAGCTGAAGTTGTTTAAGATTAACATCCACCTGTTCATGATCCAGGAATTTACGGATCCGACGTGGAAAGAGGGTTCGGCTGTTTGCCATAAAGAGGCCAAAGAAGAATACCATCATCAGGGATGAGATGTGGAACATTTTCCCCAGTGCATAAAGTATTATCAGAACGGCAATGGGAAGAAAGTACTTGATCTTATGCTCTATCCGGTGGAGTAGTTTGATCAGGAGGAAGGAGCAAACCACTGTAACAGCGAGTACCAGAATGGTCTCAATTCCGAAATAAACAAGGATCTCAGGTCCAAATGTCCGGTTTGCGAGGACATGATTGAACAGAATGATCCCGATGATATCGGAAAAACTGGATTCATAGATGATGAATTCACGTTTGCTTGTTGCGAATCCCATTGAGCTTGGAATGGCTACTGCACTGCTGATGATGGAAAGAGGAATTGCATTCACAATGCTGATATAGAGTTTCATGTGAAACCCGTAGTAAAACAGAATTGTCAAAGCGGTAACCGTAAGGAGCATGATAATCAAAGAAGAAAAAAATGCCCGGATGATAAGTCCGAGTTTTTCACGTTCAGTCGATAGCTCGAGCGCTCCTTCCAATACGATGAGAATCAGCCCGATAGAACCCAGAGTAGGAAGAATATCTTCTAATACAGGAAATGTCAGCCCTTCTGCATCGGTATAAAGGCGAACAAGGATCCCGATCAGCACCAGGAGGATGACCGACGGGAATTTTGTCCTTTTTGCAAGCAGATCAAACAGGTAAGAGAAGATCGTGATCAAACCTAAACCAAGCAGAACCCATTCAGTCTGAATATCCATTACTATTTTATTCAGGAGTAAAAGTAATAAATTATCCGGTTGCCTTGTCTTTGGGATTCTTTGCCGACCCGGAAAAGGGGTTAGTAGATTTTTATTTCAGAAAAGAGTCCAAACGTGTACTTTCGCCCTCTGATGCAACTATCGAACCTCAAAAACATTTACCGGATCCTGATTCCTTTGTTGATTCTTGTAATTGTTAGTTGCGTACCGGAAGAGGAGCGGCAACATGAAACCGGGTATGTAGAGTCGTTGAAGATGATCCATGCTGAAGCCTTCTTTCATCAGGGTCTTAGAGGTAAAGGCGTCAAGATTGGTGTGCTGGATATCGGTTTCGCCGGGATCAACACCGATACCTCTCTCGCTCACATGAGAAGAGACAACCAGATCCTGTTTGTCAGGGACCTTATTCCCCATCATCCGACAAATATGTTCAGACACAGCCATGGGACCCAGGTTATAAAATACATTGCAGGTGTTTATCCGGATGATACTGTTTATGGTGGAAGTTTCGCCCGTGAAGCTAATTTCTACCTACTGAGGCCTGCTGGTGGCGTGGGGGCTAAAGAGGATGCCCGCAAAGACGAGATGAACATCGATACCGCATTTATGATCCTGGATTCCCTCGGCGTAAGGCTGGTCAATATGTCTATCGGCTTCTGGAATGAATATACCAAAGAGGATGAAAACTACTCGGCCGATCAGATGGATGGGCGAACAACCGCGATCTCCCGTACCTGTCAGAAATGGGCTGAAAAGGGGATGATCATTGTCAACAGTGCCGGAAATACCGGAGAGTATGCGTGGCGCATCATCTGGGCCCCTGCCGATGCTCCCGGTGTGATTGCTGTTGGTGGCGACCGCTTTACGGATAAAGTTTTCAAAGCCAGTTACAGCGGGATGGGAAACCCGGATGTTCCATTTGTCAAACCCGATCTGATCACCTATACACCGTGGGGCACCTCTTTCTCAGCCCCTGTGGTGACCGGCATCATTGCCTGCATGCTACAGAAAGACAGCACTCTGACCGCAGGAGAGGTGATGGAGATCCTGCACAAATCGGGGACACTCTATCCCTATCCGAATACCTATGTGGGATATGGCATCCCCGATGCAAGAAAGATCCTCGCCCTGATTGACAACCCGGATACATCGTTCACCGGTGTAACAGCAGTCAGGGTTCGCGATGACAAGTTCATACTTCATACGTCAAGTAAGAATATAGTAGTGTTTGACAAAACAGACTCTATAAGAGTCAGACACCAGGAGATTTGTGAGGCTTCCGACAATGCCCTTGTTCTGAAACGAAAACGAAATACGCCACGCACAACTGTTACCATTGGCCTTGATGAAGTGTGGGAGATATTCTGGGAGAAGGAGAACAACAATTGATGATAACCGGCTCATGACTGCAGATATCGAGAAATACCAGCAATTCGTATAATTTCAATGGAATCTTGTCTTCTTCGACCTATTTTTGAACAAATATCCCCTATTATGAGACTCTTTCTACGTTTTTCCCTCGTTGTCTTATCCATATTGATACTGGGACCAGGAGTTTTTACCCAGGAACTGGATGATGGCCCAAGAGTACATCTCAACCCTGTACTATTTGAAAATCCTGATACTTATCACAACCCCCTTAACCCGGTGATAGAGGCTTGTGTGAACGAAGTTAACTCAGACAGCATCAGGGCAACACTACTGCATCTTCAAAATTATGGAACCCGGTTTCTCCTCCAGGAAAACCGCAAAGAGATCGCTGAGTGGATTGCCGGGAAATTCATTTCCTATGGATTTACCGACGTGGTTCTTGACTCCTTCCTTTGTTACGTAAACTGGGGTGGTATCTTCGTTGACACGCTATGGCAATACAATATCGTTGCCACCCTCACAGGCCAGAGCGCCCCTGATGAGATATATGTCGTTGGCGGACATTATGACGCCATTGTTCTTGCCACACCCGATTCGGCTCCCGGTGCCGATGATAACGGATCAGGCACCGTTGCCACAATGGAGATAGCACGGGTGATGAAGCAGAAGGACTATCAACCCGAATCCACTATTAAATTCTGTCTGTTTGCAGCAGAAGAACTCGGCCTTTTCGGGTCCCGCTATCAGGCCCAAAAAGCTTATGAAACGGGAGAAGATATCCGCTTTATGCTTAACATGGATATGATTTCGAACAATCCCGACAGTCTGAACCGGGTAATGATCTTCAGGTATCAGTACGCTGAATGGGCCAGCATCCTTGCTGCTTCCGTAATCGAGCAATATACCTCACTGGAACCCTATTTCTCTGGTCAATGGAACAGTGCAGGGTCAGATTCAAGAGGTTACTGGGAATGGGGATTCCCGCCTACTTATCTTGAAGAGTATAACTTCAGTCCAAACTGGCACAAACATACTGATATCATTGAAAACTGCAACATCGACTACTGTGCTGAGATAACCCGGGGTGCATGTGCAATCCTCATGTCACAACAGTTTCTCCCATACCCGCAGGGGCTTTTCGCAACATCATCCAGGGAACACATCACAATATCATGGGAGCCTGTTGAGAATGCATTGGTTGAGGGCTTTAACCTATACAGGTCAGAATCCTTGAATGGAGAGTTCGCAAAAATCAATCCTGCATTGATTGCAGATACGTTTTATCTGGAAACTCCTTCACACACCGGGATAGAATATTATTATTATTTAACTGTTGTAAACAGTCTGGGAGAGGAGAGCATGCCCTCTTCAAAGGTTTGGGGAGCCCGGTTTGGATTTACCGATACCCTTCTGGTGGTTTCAGCTTTGAATCAAGCTGATGTGACCCCCGACAGTATTTACCAGTTTTATGCATCTGTTCTCGATTCCATACCTTTTACCTGGTTTGATCTCAATGCCACAAACCAACTTGATCTGGGAACGCTCGCCAGCCATCAGAATGTACTCTGGCTGCAGAACGGCTTCACTGCCGCCACTCCAACCGATACACTCGGTATTAATCTATACTCTTTCTTCATGAATGGTGGGAATATGTTTGTATCCGGGTTTTTACCATCCCATTACTGGGCCAATAATTCCACCTATCCATTTCACTTTCCGGAAACCTATTTTATCTCCCACTTTTTCAAAGTCGACAGCGTAGATAAACAGGTTAACTCGATCATGTACCAGGCTTATCCTTCTGCAGATGATTATGATACTCTCCGTGTGGATCCTGCTAAGGAGCTGACCTCGGAGTTACCCGGTGAGCTTTACAACATTGAAGTGTTTGCCCCAACACCGGAAGGTAAAGTGATTTACCGCTTCAATTCGCATTATCCCCCAACCGGCAATATGGGGAAGATGCAGGATCGTCCTGTGGCTATTGAATATATGGGCGATGATTTCAAGACCATCTTCATGAGTTTTCCACTTTATTATCTTGACACAAACGATGCCCGGAACCTCATGCGGTATATAATAAAATACAAATTCGGCCATCCAACCGGGATCCCGTTTGCAGCCCAGCCTACTGATGTGATCTTGTTCCAGAATTTCCCTAATCCATTTTCGGATCATACCACGATCCCGTTCATGGTTGACACTCCAACACATGTGAACCTTTCGATCTATTCCCTTCAGGGTATACAAGTAGCTGAACTGAACAACAGCCATCTTGAATCCGGGTATTACACTATTAACTTCTCCTCAAGTTGTCTTCCGTCGGGCCTCTACCAGGTGGTCCTCAAAACAAAACGTTCTTTATATACACGGAAGATTGTACTGATTAGATGATGAGGTAGTCTGGTGCACTCAAAGCCGGCTGTCAGTCTGATAGCCGGCTTTTTTTTTGCGCTTCTCTTTTTGTACATTCGCAGGTCAATTCTAAGATCACATGTCAGGTGTCAGCATAAAGGGGAAAACGAGCGGTTTCGGGACTGCTCCTGTGTTTTTTACCGCTATCGCCACTATTTTAGGCGCTATTCTCTTTCTGAGATTTGGGTTTGCAATTGGTACTCTCGGATTCTGGGGCGGCATCATGATTATCATCCTGGCACATCTGGTAACCATCCCTACTGCACTGGCCATCTCCGAACTGGCTACCAACAAACGGGTGGAAGGAGGCGGGGAATATTTCATCATCTCCCGGTCGTTTGGACTGAATATAGGCGCCACCATTGGATTCGCGCTGTTTTTCTCTCAAGCTATCAGCATTGCTTTTTATGTGATTGCCTTCACTGAAGCCTTCGAACCTTTTTTTAACTGGGTTCAAACAAGGTATGATGTCATCCTTCCCAGGCAGGTGATCAGTGTTCCTGTAATGCTCCTGCTATCTCTCCTGTTGATTCTGCGTGGCGCTAACATAGGCATCAAGGCACTCTATGCTGTAGTTAGTCTTCTGGGTGTATCCCTGGTCCTCTTTTTTGCCGGCAGCACCGACTACTCCACCACCACAGGGTTCACCCTTGGAAATGCACAGTTCAGGAATACTGATGACTTTTTCTACGTTTTCGCCATTGTTTTTCCCGCGTTTACCGGGATGACAGCAGGAGTTGGGCTATCGGGAGACCTGAAAAATCCTGCCCGTTCGATTCCAATGGGAACCATTGGGGCCACGTTGATAGGGATGATCGTGTATGTATTCATCATATACAAGCTAACGGTATCGGCCTCTCCGGAAGACCTCGTCAATAATCAGCTGATCATGAGTAAGATAGCGATTGGAGGAGCCATTATCATCCCCCTTGGACTGGCTGCATCCACCCTATCTTCCGCTATTGGTTCGGCTATGATTGCTCCCCGCACTCTCCAGGCACTGGGAGGGGATCAGTCGTTTCCAATGAAACGGGTCAACAATTTCCTCGGCCGTGGGCGTCACCAGGACGGTGAACCCCAGAACGCCTCCATCGTGGCATGTACAATTGCTATGTTCTTCGTGTTACTTGGAAATGTAAATGCTGTGGCAGAAGTGATCTCCATGTTTTTCCTCGTTACCTATGGCTCTCTGAATCTTATCTCCTTTCTCAACCATTTTGGCTCTTCTCCATCCTACCGGCCCTCCTTTAAATCCAAATGGTATATTTCCCTGATCGGATTTGTTGTCTCTATCTGGGTGATGTTCAAAATCAATACCCCATACGCCCTGTCTGCCTACCTGATCATGGTCATCATCTACCTGATTATCAACTACTATCATAAGGACAGGAAGGGATTGGAAGCCATCTTCACCAACTCCATTTTCCAGATGAGCCGGAACCTGCAGGTTTACCTGCAAAAAAGCAGGAAAAGCCAAACCAACCATGAATGGCGTCCAAGTGCTATCTGCATCTCCCAACACTCTTTTGAACGCCGGACGGCATTCAATTTCCTGAACTGGATCTCATATAAATATGGTTTCGGGACTTATATCCATCGCATTGATGGTTATTATTCGCGCCAATCACATCTTCAGTCGAAACATGAGATGCAGCGGTTACTGAGGTTGTTCGACACTGTTAGCAACCATGTTTACATCGACACGATCATCTCTCCCTCCTACTCTTCAGCTATTGTCACAGCCATACAGGTTCCGGGCATCGCAGGGATGGAGAACAACATGGTAATCTTCGAATTTGACAAAGAGAACCCTACGAACTTATCGGATATAGTGGACAACTTTGGCCTGGTTAATTCAGGGGAATTTGATATCTGTATAGTTGGAAGCTCACGCCGTGAGATCAACACCAAGGGCGATCTTCATCTTTGGATTCACAGCAGTTTCGAAGAGAATGCCAACCTGATGATTCTCCTTGGGTTTATCATCCTTGGTCATTCCGACTGGCAGAAATCAACCATTAAAATCTTTGAGATCTGCAAACCTGAAAGGGTGGAAGAGAACCGCGAGAAGATGGAGAACCTTATCAAGACAGGGCGTTTACCTATAACAAGGAAAAATATTGAGATCATCCTGGATGTCCCTGAAGTCAGCAAAAAAGATTTGATCAATCAAAAATCGGCTGATGCCGGTCTGACCATGATCGGCTTCGGGAAGGATACGTTGAAGCATAAGGAGACTGAACTATTTTCAGGTTACGACGCTCTTGGAACGGTCATCTTTGTCCATGCACACGGTCCTATGGAGATTGAATAGCCTCATCGCTGATCACCTTCCCATCCTCCACCTGGATTACCCTCCGGGCTTTATTCACCACCCGTTGATCGTGCGTGGAGAAAATGAATGTAATGTTCTCCTCCCGGTTCAGCTTCTCCATGATATCCAGTAAATTGCTTGTCGACTTTGAATCAAGGTTGGCAGTAGGTTCATCGGCCAGGATAAATTTTGGTTTCGATGCCAGTGCGCGGGCAACGGCCACGCGTTGTTGCTCACCACCGGAGAGTTTGTTGGGACGGCTGTTCAACCGATCTCCCAAGCCTACCGATTTCAGCAACTCAACAGTTCGGGAGTGACGTTTATCCTTGTCGTACCCCTGCAGACTCATGATGAATTCTACATTCTCATAGGCAGTCAGGACTGGGATCAAGTTGTAGGATTGAAAGACAAAACCAATGTTGTTCAACCGGAAATTGATCAACTTACGACTTGAGAGCTCGCCAATATTTACTCCATCTATCCGGATAGAACCTTCCGAAGGTACATCCAATCCGCCAATTAGATTCAGGAGGGTTGTTTTCCCACTTCCGGATGGTCCTACAATAGCTGCAAATTCTCCCTGCTTAAAAGAGAGGTCTACTCCGTTCACTGCATGAACGGCTACTTCTGAGTCGTTGTAGATCTTTTTAAGATCCTTGATTTCAATGATATTCATAGCATTCATTTTATTCTGATCTGACGGCTTCTGCTGGATTGAGTTTCAACGCTTTTCTGGCCGGGTAGATAGAGGCCAGGATTCCAATACAGATGACCATAATGGTCAATGTGATAAAAAAGTTTAAATCCAGGTATGGATACATGATCGGGTTGTACCCGATCTTTTCAAATCCCTCTGCAAAACTGCTGAGATTTATGCCGGTATAAGAGGTATAAAGGGTAAGAAAATAGCCGAGAGCCATGCCTACTATAGCCCCTGTTAGCGAAAGATAGACCGATTCCAGCATGATCATGAGGAAGATCCGGTGCTTATTCATACCGATCGCTGCCAGCATACCTAGTTCCCGTGTGCGTTCCAGGATGGTCATCAACATGGTGTTGATGATTCCAAATCCCAATGCGAGCAGGATGATCGCCATAAACATGTAAAGCCAAACAGCAGTAAGATCTGCCATCATCCCGATCATTGGATCAATCTCTTTCCAATTCCTGACAAGCAATTCGGGGAATCCATCAGTCAACTCCTCCTGGACATCAGTCACCTGATCCGGTTCAGAGAGTCTAACTACCAATTCCTGGTACTCTTGTGCGTTCATGATAAGTAACGATGCGATATCGGTTTTCCTTACGAAAACATTCATCTCGTCAAATACGGAGTTACTCGTCCGGTAAATCCCGCAAATCCTGAAAGCTGCGCCGGTAAGGGTCCCCTCCTGATCCTGGAAAGTCAGTACAATCTTTGACCGAAGCCGAACCTTAAGCTTCTCAGCCAGCGCTTCCCCAACCACGATCTGGTTTTTCTTTTCACCATTCAGGTAGGTGCCGCAAGAATCACATATCATGGCTGATATCTCTGTAACCTGTCTTTCTTTTTCCGGGTCAACTCCGTAAATCATAACTCCGGTACCGGCATTGGCACTGTTTGCCATAGCCTGAAACTTGATCCGGGAAGACCAGCCCTTCACCTCCGGCAAAGAATCAAGTGTTTGTTCCAGGTTTTGAGCTTCCCCATCTATGGTATACTGAACCTCATTGTTGTCAATATATTTCGGGTTGTGTATCTGAATATGAGCTGTTTCCCGGCTGACCGCCTCTTTTATGCGTTGCTCCACCATCCCTTTCATGACCGCAGAGGAAAAAACCCCTCCAAACAGGCCTAATGTGATAGCCAGGATTATTACAAGGCTACGAACCTTGTTCCTCCAGATATTCTTCCAGGCAATTATCCAAATCATAACGGTAAGGTATTATCTTCTTAATGCGTTAATTGGGGTTAGTCTGCTGATTTTCACTACAGGCAGCAGCATCACCACCAGCAATATGATGCATACTGTCATCGCCTGAGCAATGAAGTAGGATGGTTCCCAGGCCACCGGCATAATTGGTTCAAATCCCATGTTGATACTGGCCTCTGCCAACTCCCCTGTAAGCGGTATAGGATTCAGGAAAAAGTAATAAAGTAGTGGGATAGCCGCTACAATTCCAGCGACCACACCCAGCAGACCAATGAAGAAGAGCTCGGTCACAACTATCCGGATCAACTTAAACTTTTGCATCCCGATAGCTATCATCATCCCGAACTCCCGGATTCGTTCGCTGAACATCATCAGGGTGGTTCCAAAGATTCCGAATCCAACAATCATATATAATATAGCAAGCATGATCAGCCCGGAGGCATTATCCGACTGGATTTGTTGTACAACATCAGGCATCATCTCCTCCCAGGTCATCACCTCATAGAGTTCAGGGTCCAGTTCTTGTTTCAAATGTTGTGCAACCCGCTTGTAGTTCTTCGTATCGTCAAGGTTGAACGCAAGAGATGTCAGCATGTTTTCAGCAGAAAATAGTGCCTGAGAGGCAGGCAGGCTGAGGAAAATCATCCGGCCATCAAGCTCAGGAGATGGAAAGTGAACGATTCCCCTTACCGGATACACACCGGCAGCGCTCACCCCATGATAGCCCTGTCCGATCAATACCAGGGTGTCTCCGATTCCGATCTTCAGGTATTGTGAAAGTTTCTGACTAATCAGTGCACCATCATCGTCGGAAGTGAGGTACTCGCCTTCAACCATTTTTTTATGCAACCCTGTCAACTTGTCCTCTTCAGCCGGAATAACGCCATTAACCATCACGCCCTTTGTTTGTGTACCATAAGACCCCAAAGCAAATGATTCCAGTCGTGGTGCGTAGCTGGTTATTTCGGGGATCTCATTAATCCGGGTAATAATTTCAGGAGTGTATTCAAAAGTATTGTTGATAATCTTATCATCCCAATATCCGGTAGCATGAACCTGGAAATATCCTGAATAGGCATGCACAATGTTAACGACCATCAGATCGTAACTGCCTAATTGGAATGCGCGCATGAGCAGCGCCAGAAAAATGGCAAAAAATACGGAGGACGAAGTGATCAGTGTTCTTCGTTTATTTCTCCAGAGGTTTCTCCAGGCGATTTTTATTATTTCCATCAGGCAATTCTATTTAACTGTTTTCATGTGGAATATCCCACGCCATCATTGACGGTTAGATTTAACGCAGTTTGTTTGGATATTTCATATTCTGCTGGGAGAAAAAATTCTCCTGCAACCGAATGTCAAACTTAGCACTTATGATGTCAACCAGCGTTTTCTGGTTGGGTTTGTCCTCAGGAATGATCTCAAAATGGGTTGGGATCTTCCGGTCATACATAAATCTGATATCGGAAAGTATGTGTGTTTTAACCAGGTAACCATCTTCATCGAAAAACTCTGTGCGTAGTTGGTAATACTCTTCTTTACTCACCCACATGATGATCTTCCCCCATACAACGGCCGCCTCTTCCTTTGGATCCAATTGAATTTTATAGCAATCAAAATCATCAATCGTTTCGTTATCAATTATTTTATGGGTGTAATCCACCACGATGGAGGACTCTTTCAGGATATCATCGTTGGAATAATCCGATCCCATCCAGCCCTGTGACATCATGGATGGAGGGAGTTTGATCATGCGGTTGATAGTAGGATTCCAACTCCACATGTCCTTCTTCAGCTTCAAGAATGATTGTCCGCTCTCCTTCGAAGGGGCAGTGATAAGTGTCAGGGCATAGTCTCTGCCTTTAGCCCAATTTTTAAAACTGACTGTGCGTTGCCATGTTGGTCTGACCACAGTCATCACCATCTCCATCTCGCTCGACTCCCCCTCCATCTTGTCATGTGCTTTTTTGATTATCTCTTTAGCGTCCTGAGCCTGAATCAGAGCAGGTAACAATATGATGGATGTTAAAAAGGTGAGTTTGAGAATTTGTTTTATTTTAATCATTGTTCCTCCTGGGGTTATTTTAGGTTGCAATATTTCTGAATTACCAGCTTCTTTATTTTATCAATTGGATATTTGTCCGGGTTGAATACATAATTTATGGCAATTCCATCCAGAATCGTATGAAAAATCCATGTTTCACTCTCCGGATCTGTAAAATTGTGTATCTGGAAATATGTACCAATCATTTTCCACATTTTGGATGTCAGTACCTCCAACTGTAGTTTTTCCATCATCTCCTGGGCAGAAGGCTGCATCAGCAACATGTACAGGAATTTGTAGTAGTCAATATTCTTCATCAGGTTTTCAACCTGCTGTTCAATAAAATATTCCATCTCTTCCGTGCTCAGAATGCCATCACCATCAGGATCAAAATAATCATACAGGTGGTTGATAAAGGATTTAATAAGCTCGTTGAGAAGATCTTCCTTGTTGGTGAAATAGTTGTAGATCAACCCTTTTGAGATTCCTGCTTTCAGTGCGATGTCCTGCATTGTAGTATGATTAACACCCTGCCTGGCAAATAGCTCCAATGCCGCATTCAGGATCTCCTCCTTTCGATCCTCCCGAATTTTTGCATATTGTTCTTTCGTTTTTGGTGCCATAGTTTTCCTTTAAAAATTCCATTTCAACCTGAGGGCAGAGATACAAGCCTGAAAATAGATATTCTGATCCTGTTGTGAGCCCGTGTTGGCAAACCTCCCGTTAAAGTATTGGAGGAAGAAACTCAGATCTATATTTTGCCGGATCGAATAGTTTACATTGGGTCCGATGAAGTATCCGTTCAGATCCGGGTAATACATTACAGCCAGGTTAATATCAAGCAGTGGGGTGATTGGATAGGTTCCCTGGAGAAAGATGTTCCACTCAGAAAAAGAGAGCGTTTTTGGTGAAGGTGGAGCCTGGTATACAGAGAGCAGGGTTTCAGGTTGGAAATTGGGCGGCAACTGATTGTAAAATACCTGAAAGATCAGGTACAGTGAATTTGAAAACGAATAATCGAGCCCCATTGTGGCCAGCAACACCCCGCTTGTGTCCCTGGATAAATTTTTTGGATAAAAATAACTTACCTCACCTCTGAATCCTGCCTGACTTATGTTTCCTGACCACCCGGTTCCAATAACCCAATCCTGATCATTAACAAGACCGCTCATAAACTGAATATCATATTGCCAGAGATTGAAGCGACCGAGCCCAGCTATGGTGATCTTCCCCTGACTGTTCCACTTCACGGCCGCTTCAACGGTGGAGGTATAACCTGGATAGAATTGCAAACGGATTGCGTCACTGCCGGGGCGTTCCGGATAATCAAAGTCATAAAATGAGTAGGTATTGAAAATATCGTTTGGATTCCAAACGATCGACTGCCCCCAATTTATCCGTTGACGACCTACAGTTATCTGAACTTTTCCGGTGGTTAAAGAGAACCAGGCCCGATCAAATTGAGAAACCATCAGAAAAGATTTACCGGAGAGTATACTCCATGTCATGTTGACTAATCCCGGGTCTGTTGTCAGAGATCCTTTGTATGCAGGATTCGAAATAAAACCCTGTCCGAAAAGGAAGCGATTCCTCATCCCTAATCCCATCCGGAACACCCTGCCCGGGTACCATGAAAAATCGAGACGATTGTGCACTTCATTGTCCAGGATCCAGGGATCGTTGATCTTCTGAAACTGGACCATTTGCATGTCGTTCAGATAGCCTTTGAGCTCCCAGCTTTTGTCCTTCCCGGAGCTCTGAGCTAGTGCTGACTGTGAAGTAATCAGAAGTAATATGAAAAGGATATGTTGAATTTTTGACATGCGCCAAAATGCATTGACTAAACGGTCAGTCAAAAATATAATATCCAACTGAAACTACCAAAAAAAAACCGGAAAAAATTCCGGTTTTTTAAATTCTAATAAAAACTTGGACATTCGAGCGGCCCATATCCTCTGGATCTGCCCGAAGGGACAAATCCACGAGTTCCACTGCCACCGCCATTACCGCCACCGAAGAATGAGAATCCACCGAATTCAAGAACCAGGCTAATCTCATGAGCTCCTCCAGTCCCCTGCATAACACCGGCGATTTGGAGATCGTAGCTGTATATGAACTTGATACTCATATCCTCCATGAAATTGTACCGGTATCCGGCCAGCAAAGCCACTGAATTATTCGTGGTACCTGTCATAGTTGTTTTATACCATGCACCCAGATAAATATTGAACTTCAACATGTTCAAGCCTATTTCGAGTGAATTGAGGTTTGCCTGGTTGAGGAACATGAATCCCGGACTGATCATCAACGGATCACTGCTCCCGCCACCCATGCTGGATGAAGAACCATATCCAGCCGTAAAAACAGCGTCGCCATGTACAACAAACTTCCTGGGGTATTTAGCACTTCCGTCAGAGAGTAAAGAAATATCAGGTTTAAACATGTGGTCGACAGCAAAACCAATTGATCCGGTAAGGCTTCCAACCTCATTGGAAAACTGCAGAATACCACCTGCACCAAAATCGGGTACAACCCTGGAGTTGGCATCAGGAGGAATAAAAGAAGTTTGGTAAATAGCGCCATACTTTGGATCGAGCTGATCGGCGAAAACCAGGTCGTCCCAGTTGACTTTTCGTTGAATAATCGCGGCTTTGATACCCACTTGTGCTACCATAAATGTTGTAATTGGTATCCTGACACCGATAGTCAAAGCAGCCTGCAGGGTATTGATCAGCCCCAACCCGGGTGAATCTGAATTGATCATAATCCCGATACCACCTGCTCCAGGCAGATTTCTGTCCCCAATATCTGCCGCAAAATAGTACGACTTAAAATCGATGGGTAAAGCGGGCCATTGATCCCGAAACAGGAACCTTGCCCGCAACCCTGTATTTATCCCGGTATAGGCCGGGTTGTAATAAAGGGGCGAGCTAAAGAACTGGGAATAGTTTACATCCTGCGCCAGGGTAGTCTGAGATACACCCAGGAATCCCAGGATCAATAAGCATGGATATATAAAAACCTTTTTCATCTAGGTATATTTAGCTAATTAACGAATTAATGTGACAGTACCCATGGTTTTATATTCACCCTGGCCAATATCGGAACCATTCCAGGGCGAATTATCAATGAATGTGGCACTAACTTTCCACATATAATTCCCCTGAGGCATTAAGTTCCCTTCGTAGATGCCATCCCACCCTTCTGCCGGACTTCCCTGCGAATCGAGTTTTGTGGACTCCCACATAAGGTGACCGGAAGAATTAAAGACCTGAATATAATACTTCTTCAAATTGACACCTGCTGGCTTGAACAATCTCACTGCCAGGTTGGTGCTACTTGGAGCAAATGCATTGGGGATATATAGCCCGGTGAACAGGAGTTCATATTCAAAGAAGGTGGTATCTGTACACCCGAACTCATTCAGTGAGATCAGCTCAATCAGATAGGTTCCATCTTCTGCATAGGTAACCACTGGATTCTCTTCCGCAGAGGTATTCCCATTCCCGAAATTCCACCAATAGCTATCAGCCCCAGTCGAAAGATTTTGCATTTGAAGTTTCCCATTCATGCCATCAATATATTCGGTGATGTTGAAAGCACTGAGTGGTGTCACATTTACAACAACAGTTGAATCAACCGTGTCCATACATCCATTCAGATCCTTTACAATCATCCGTACGGAATAGGTCCCAACGGAGTCATAGATGTATATCGGATCCTGTAAATTGGATGTATCAGTCTTGATACCCGGTACGCCAAAATTCCATTTCCAGAATGCAAATGTTGTATCAGCTTCGCTGGAAAGATCTGTAAATTCTGTAGGATCTCCCTGGCAAGGTGTCGTACTTTCAAAATGGGCATCAGGTATATCAAACACCCTTGTTGGTTTAGTAATTGAATCCATACATCCCCACTGGTTAGCGACAATCATCCTGACATCATAATCTCCCGGGGTCATATAAATATGTGACGGATTCTTCACTGTTGAGGTATCCAGTACGCCTGACCCGGGTTCCCCAAAGTTCCAATACCACGATGTATTGGGATCCCCAAATGTGTAAGAGGTATCTATAAACAGAGAGGTCTGGTTGAAACACCTGGCTATGTTGGAGAAATAGGGCTCAGGAGTAGGTCTGATTCGTATCATCTGATAAGAACTGTCAGTAAACGGTACCCCGCTGACTGTTGCATTGACAATCAGTTTCACAATGAAATCTCCGCCATTAGCATATTCATGAGAAACGGTTTGGGTATATGTGGTATATGTAGTATCATTTCCATCCCCGAAAATCCATTGCCACTGGTTGATGCTTTCAACCGGATAGGAACTGTCGGCAAAAATGATCGGGTTCCTGGCACACAACAGGGTGTCGGATACAAAAACGGCATTGATGCAGGCATACCGTTCGATAGTATCAGTTATCACATCAACACAACCAAAATTATTTGTCACCCCGAGGGTTACAATATAGGTACCCAGGTTGGGGTATAGGTGTGAAGTACTTCCCGGACCCGGTGCGAGTATAGTCTCCGGGGGAGATCCATCTCCAAAGTTCCATTCCCAGCTTGCTATTGAATTCCCGCCTGCAATACTCATGTCGGTAAAATCGACGATGCTGTCGCAAGGTTCAGAGACAAACGTAAAGGCAGGTTTTGGCAGATCATATACGGTCACCTCCCTGTAGATGCTATCAACACAGTTATCTGAATTCCAGGCTTTCAGTTTGACTACAAAGGTACCTGGGTCAGTATACACGTGGGTTGGATTATACAGGAAAGAGGTATTGTTTGGCACAGATGCCGGGTTTCCAAAATTCCAGGCTACAGAGTAAAGTGAATCTCCCATGGCCAGGTTTTGCGTATAGAAATGAGTCGGATTTCCAAGGCATACCGTGTCATTCGTAAAGGTATATTCAAAACCGGGTTTCACATACACACTGTCAATGATCGTATCCATACAACCGTAGTTATCGGTTACGATCAATGTTACAGCGTAGGTTGTGTCATTCTCAGTAAATGTATGGACTGGATTCACCCCTGTGGAGGTATATCCCGGTTCAAAGATCCATAACCTTGTCACAATGGTGGAGCCAGCTCCAACAGACTGATCCTGGAAGTTAACCCGACCGGCCGGACAGAAAAAGTTGATATAGGAAAAGTCAGCTGTTGGGTTTTGTCTCACCGTAACCGGCATGATCACAGAATCTTTGCAGTTAAACAGGTTGGTAATACGCAGTAAAACACTGTACGTACCAGGGGCCGTGTAGGTGTATATAGGATTTTGAACGTTCGAGGTACCTACTCCATCCCCGAAATCCCAGAACCAGGAGCCAATGTTACTTCCCGGAGCAATGGAGAGGTCGGTAAATACAGTTTCGAATCCAACGCAGGCAGATGAAAATTCAAACATCGCAACAGGTCTTGGATTTACCGCGATCTGCCTTGTTGTATCGTCTGTACACCCATCAGAATTTGTTGCGGTGAGCATGACATTGAAGGTGCCGATGTTGGTAAAGGTATGTGTTGGGTTTTGCAGCGTTGAGGTATTATTTCCTCCTGAAGCCGGATCACCGAAATTCCACAGCCATCCGGTGATTGTACCAGAACCGGTTGTAGAGGCATCCGTAAAGGATGTCGGGAAATTGAAACAGGCCGTATCTGCTGAATAAACCGCTGTGGGTGCATCAAATATCGTAATATCCTGTGATATGGAATCGATGCAACCCTCCACATTGGTTATGAAAAGGTTTACAGTATATGTACCGCCAGATGAGAAGGCATGGGACGGATTCTGCAACACAGAGGTGTTGTTTACCCCTGAGGCAGGATCTCCGAAATCCCAGCTCCAGGTGATGATGGATCCACCGCCGTTTTGTTGTGAAAGATCAGTGAATCCAACCCCGACCTTTGCACAGCCGCCTGACTGAAAAGAGAAGTTTGCCAGCGGAGCATAGGTGATGTTGACAGGATTCATTTTCTGGGCTGTACACCCGTCACTGTTGGTCACTACCAATGTCACAACATAATTGCCCCCGTTCGCATAGGCATGGGAGATATTGGGATTCGCCGGATAGGTAACTGTGACTGGAGGTGTCCCATCCCCGAAATTCCATACCCAATCGGTGATGTACCCATGGGGCGAGTTGGACTGATCTATAAACTGAATTGAATCACCGGCACAGGCAGCAGATACATAGCTAAATGCAGCTGTAAGAGCCGGATGTACAATAACCTGTTTGGATGTATCCTTTGTACACCCGTTGGATGTTGTAACAGTAAGGATGACTGTATACAGTCCAGCGTTGTTATAAAGATGCGTTGGAGTAGCGCCCGAACCGGTCTGTCCGTCACCAAACTGCCAGAAACGGCTGGCAATTGTTCCGAAAGTTGTTGTTGAAAGATCGATAAACTGGGTCAAATTACCCAGGCAGGCTGTGTCGGCGCTAAAATTCGCCACCGGCCTTGAAGCAATTGTAACAACATTGACCACGGTATCCCGGCATCCGTTAGCGTTGGTGGTTATTAACCGCACATCAAAGACCCCTGCATTGGAGAAGGTATGTGATGGATTTTGTGCATTGGAGATGTTATTCAGTCCCGAAGGCGGATCATCAAAATTCCAGGCCCACTGCACGATCACTCCCCCGCCGTTTGGCTGGGTCAGATCAGTGAACGGTACGAGATTCTGTTCACAGGGCATTGCGGGAAATGAGAAATTGGCAATGGGGGATGGTGTGCTGAAAACATCATGCTCGATATAATTTGTACAACCATGGCTGGTCGTTACCGTTAACCGAACAGTATGCGTAAGGGCCAGACCTACGAATGTATGTGAAATATTAGGATTGGCAGGATAGTTGACCGTTTGTGTTATCCCGTCTCCAAAATCCCATACCCAGGTAGCTATATAGTCCTGGAATCCTGGGACTGTTGAAGCGAGGCTGGTATAGTTAACAACCGCTCCTACACAACTTGGATTGCTGAAACTAAACTCTGATATCGGCAATGGATAGACAAGCACATTTTTCGAGATACTGTGTGTGCAGCCGTCAAGATTGGTAACGGTCAGGGTAACCAGTTTGGTTCCGTAAGTCGCATACAGGTGCGTTGGATTTGACTGTCCGCTTAACGGTGAGCCATCCCCAAAGTCCCACGAATAGGTAAGTGTAGGGGTGGTCGTGCCAGAGGTCGAAAGGTCGATAAATGTAGTAATTAAGCCCCGGCAGGCCGTATCTGCCCTGAAATTGGCAACCGGCAGCGGGTTCACAATCACAGTCTTGCCGACAGTATGATCGCAGTTATTGGCATTGGTAGCCGTCAGGGTCACTGAGTAGGCTCCGGCTGTAGCGAAGGTGTGCGATGGGTTTGGTAATGTTGAGGAGTTATTGACACCCGACGAGGGATCTCCAAAGCTCCAGAGGTAACCGGTAATGGCTCCTCCGCCATTTTGCTGACTCAGGTTGGTAAATGCGATTGGTTGATTCACGCAATGTACAGCTGCGTATTCATAATTGGCAACGGGGGCTGGAACCAGGGTTACCGTTTTCTGAATGGTTTTCGAACAACTGTCATTGGACCATACCGTAAGCTGGACATTGTAACTGGTTGATCCTCCAGCGAATGTGTGCAGGACATTGGGGGAGTTAGGCAAAACAACAGTTTGGGTTGTTCCGTCTCCGAAATCCCAAAACCATTTAGCTATATATCCGGTAAAGCCCACCGGAATGTAGGATTGATTTGTAAACTGCATCGGATCTCCTTGGCATGTTGGAGCAGCCCAGGTGAAATTAGCAACCGGAAGCGGATTAACGCGTACAGTATGGAAAACCGAATTCTGGCATCCGTGATGATCTACTACGGTTAACGTAACCACGTAAATTCCGGCGGAAGTATACAGGTGCTGAGTTGTAACCGGGTCTGTAACCGCAGGTGTTCCGTCTCCAAAATCCCAGGACCATGTTGCGATTGAGTCGGCAGTGGTGATGGTGTTTGTTGCTGTAAACGTTACCAGTGAATTCAAACAAGCCGTATCATGCGTGAAATCGATGGGCGGGGAAGGAAATACATAGACTGGTTTGATGATTGTATCCAGGCAATTGTTGAAGTTCTTTATAATAAGCCTGACCATATAGGTGGCGTTGCCATTGGCAAACAGGTGAGTCGGGTGCTGAAGGGAGGAGGTGTTGTTTATTCCTGAACCGGGATCAGCAAAATTCCACTTCCAGCTGATGATATTGCCTCCTCCGTTAGCCGTAGAGAGGTCGGTAAAGGAGACAGGCTGGTTCCGGCATGGGATGGAATAATCGAAGTTAGCGGCCGGATTTGGTTTGATGTAAACCTGGGCCGTATAATCATCCGTATATCCGCTATTGTCAATGATATACAAGGTTACATCGAAGGTATCGATGGTAGTATAGGTATGACATACATTGGGAACATTCGGGAACTGGATGGTATCAAAAGGTGATCCGTCGCCAAAGTCCCAGATCCATGTAACAATGTATCCAAAAGGTGGCGTAGGCACAGAACTCAGATCGGTGAAACAGACCGGAGATCCGTCGCAAACCGGGGAGTTGGATGAGAAAAATGCAAGAGGTACTGAAGGTACCGTGACCGGGTAGGTGACAGAGTTGGTACAACCCACAGTATCAACCACACTTAAAGTAACAAAGAAGGTGCCGGCTGCCGGATAGGTATGAATGGGATTGTGCCCGTATCCAAAGGTGCCGTCACCGAAGTTCCAGAAGACCATATTTCCGATCATGGGGATCGGAGTTACAACTGTATCAATATGAAAATGAATTTCATTATTCTGTGCTCCATAATTCCATGTGTAATCCACTCCAGGTGCATCAAAGAGGATGACCTCTTTGTAAATTGTATCCGGGCAGCCAGTTGAGTTAATTGAGACGAGCATTACGTTATAGGAGCCAACAACTGTGAAAATGTGCCATGGATTCTTTAATGTGGAGGTATTGGATCCTGAGCCGGGATCATCGAAATTCCAATAATAGGATGTAATAGCAGGTCCGTTATTAGGGATAGAGAGGTTGTTGAATGTTGTTGTATCTCCAACACAGGCGGCCTGGTAACTGAAATCCGATATCGGTGAAGGATCCAATTGAATATTCCTTGTAATGGAATCACGGCAACCCTGGTTTGTTACAACTGTAAGGCGGGTCGGGTATGGGCCGAGACCAGGGTATGTATAGGT
>CALCGJ010000019.1 GCA_937900965.1 uncultured Bacteroidota bacterium
TTCACCAATTCACCAGTTCACCAATTCACCAGTTCACCAATTCACCAGTTCACCAATTCACCAGTTCACCATTTCGCATGCAACCATCCGGTCTGTTTTTTTGTCTTTATCATATCGATTCTTTTATCTTTGTTGAGTGTTAATCAAAAAAATCAATCTATGACTTTACGATCTTCTCTTCTTGCAGTGTGCTTTCTGGTGGCTACAACCCTCCTGGCACAACCTCAATCAGGCGATTTTACGCTTCATTTCAAAACAGGGACAGTAATACCCGAAGCCAACACCGGGGAGTTTCTTGCCTCCTACAATGCCTCGAATGAGACCCTCTTTAACGGACAGTTTTTCAAGATCGTTCAGTTCTACGAAATCCCAACCGGCGATATAAAAACCGTGCTGCAGGAGGCCGGCATTGACCTTCTCAATTACCTGCCGAAGAATGCCTATTTTGCAGCTTTTCAAACAGATTTTAATGCCGAAGCGCTAAGCGGAGCTGGTATTCGCAGTATTTCAGCCGTTGATGTCGGTTACAAACTCTCCCAGGATCTCTACGAAGGAAATTATCCCGATCATGCGTTAACGGAGAACGGAAGCATCAGTGTTCTTGTGAATTACTATCCCAACCTCGATCCGGATCAGGTTGCGGGAGCATTGCAGGCAAAAGGTCTTCCTGTCATCATGCGTGATGACTTTGGGACATATATCAATGTGGCTGTTCCGGCTGATCAGATCCAGGCAATTGCCGCCCTTCCTTATGTTGTTTACATGGAACCGGTTTATCCCGAGCCTGAACCGGAAAACTCAACGGGACGCACCCTCCATCGAAGCAATGCCATCGCAACCGATTACAGCGCCGGACGTCATTACGACGGTACCGGGGTTAACGTGGAACTGCAGGACGATGGGATCATCGGTCCGCACATTGATTACCAGGGAAGGATCCTGGGCCAGTTCCTCAGCAACAACAGCGGCAATCATGGCGATCATACCGCTGGCACCATCATGGCTGCTGGCAATGTTGATCCACTTGGCAGAGGAGGCGCCTATGGTGCAAACCTCTATGTTTATGCTGCCGCTCCCCTGTACCCGGGATTCAACGCCATTCCACAGGATTACGGGAACCTGGGTGTCAGGATAACATCCACTTCCTATAGTAACGGATGCAATGCAGGCTATACTACCCTGGCCCAGACCATGGATCAGCAGGTACGTACCTATCCCTCCCTGATGCACGTATTCTCCGCCGGCAACTCCGGCACCACTAACTGCGGTTATGGAGCCGGTTCAAACTGGGGGAATGTAACCGGTGGACACAAAATAGGCAAGAATGTAATTGCTGTGGCTAATTTGAATTATACTGACGGACTCTCCAACTCCAGCAGCAGGGGGCCGGCACACGACGGCCGTATCAAGCCCGACCTGGCAGCAAAAGGCTCCAGCGTCTATTCTACCATCAATCCCAATACCTACGCCCTGAAGTCAGGCACATCAATGGCTTGTCCGGGTGTGGCAGGCAACCTTGCGCAACTTTACCAGGCATACAAAGAAAACTACAATGGAAATGATCCCATGGCAGGTCTGATAAAATCAATCCTCCTGAATACCGCAGAAGATCTTGGAAACCCGGGTCCCGACTTTAAATTTGGATGGGGCAGGATCAATTCCCTGAGAGCAGTCAAATTGATTGAAGAGGCCCGTTTTGATTCAGGCTCTTTGAACCAGGGTGGGACACTGACACATTTGATTGATGTACCAGCCAACCTGGCTCAACTAAGGGTGATGGTCTACTGGACCGACTATGAGGCATCAGTCAACACCAACTGGGCACTGGTGAACAACCTCAATATGACCCTTACCGATCCCGTAGCCACCACCTGGCTTCCCTGGAAACTAAGCCATTTTCCTGATCCCGACAGTCTTGACATGCCCGCCTTCAGGGGAATTGACGACAGGAACAATATGGAACAGGTAACTCTTGATGACCCGGATGCCGGAACCTACAGCCTCGAAGTTCAGGGTGTCGCCGTCCCACAGGGACCTCAAACCTATTATGTGGTTTATGAGTTCATCCCTAAAGAGGTGATCCTCACCTACCCTCTTGGCGGCGAGTCGATGGTGCCGGGGGAGACAGAAGTCATCCGCTGGGATGCATTTGATAACATTGACCCCTTTCTGGTTGAGGCATCACTGGATAATGGTCAGACCTGGGAAGGGATCGGACTCAACGTTTCAGGAAGCGCCCGGTATTACAGCTGGACTGTCCCCCCCGCTGCTACAGGAGAAGCACTTGTAAGAGTGACTAAAGGTACATCTGTTTCGCAATCGGATGCTCCTTTTACAATCCTGGGAGTCCCCTGCAACCTGCAGGTAGACTGGGCATGTACGGATGCGGTTCACCTCAGCTGGAGCCCTGTTATTGGGGCCACATCGTACGAGGTCATGCAACTGGGCGAAAAATATATGGATTCTGTGGGAGTGACATCTCTTCACTCTTTCATCGTGGATGATCCCAGCCCCACCAGCAGTTCATGGTACACTGTAAGGGCACTCAGCACGGATGGCGCTGTTGGGAGACGGGCCGTAGCCCTGGAGAAGTTGCCCGGAAACATGGATTGTTTTCCAACGGATGCCATGCTGGCAGCGATCCCGTTAGCCGGATGGGGCCTGTTTCAAACCGGTATAATGGATTTGTCGGCTGTTAAAGTCTCTGCTGAAGTTAAGAATTCCGGTACAGAAGCCATTGTCAACCCTACCCTTAAGTTCCAGTTCGACAACAGCGCTGTGGTCACGGAGAGTTACACAGGTACCATTGATCCGAACTCCTCGATCATGTATCTTTTCACCGAAACTATCGATCTTTCCACGGTTGGGACCTATCCTCTCAAAGTATGGATTGACTACGGCCCCGACCAGAATCCTGCGAATGACACATTGGAGATACCCATTGAGGTAATAGATGAAGTAACCGTATCGTTCGGTTATGAGCAAACTTTTGATACCTGGGCACAGTGTGCCTCCGCACCCATCTGCGAACTCTATACCTGTGACCTGGAAGAGGGATGGTACAACCTGTCCAATAATCTTTACGACCAGCATGATTGGCGAACCTATGCCGGTCCAACTTCAACAGGCCAAACCGGTCCAACTGCCGACCATACCACAGGAACTTCTGCCGGGAAGTACCTCTACATGGAACCTTCCACCTATTGCCTGGATAAAGAAGCCGTCATCATCACCCCTTGCGTTGATCTCAGGAACGGGTCCTCTCCTACGCTTTCACTCTGGTACCACGCCTGGGGAGCAGATATGGGCCAATTTCATGTGGATCTGTTTGACGGGTCTACGATTACCAGTGATATCATTGCCCCCATACTCGGGAACCAGGGAGATGAATGGAAAGAGATGGAGATAGATCTCTCCCCTTGGAATGGCCAGGTTGTTGCACTCCGCTTCAGGGGAATCACAACCTGTGGACAGAAAGGAGATTTTGCTATCGACGACTTCTCTATAACAGATGTCACGGCAACAGATCCGGGTCAGCAGGGACTATCCAACCGGTTCAGGATCTTTCCCAATCCGGCATCCGGCGAGGTAACCATCTCCCTGGCAGGGGCCGGAGAACAAGCTTATACATTGCAGGTTATGGATCTGTTCGGACGTGTTGTGATGACGAAACAGATGAATAGCGCCAACGGATATCTCAAAGAGCAACTCGGTATTTCGTCTCTTCCAGCCGGGATATATGTGGTGCGGCTGATCAACGATACCGAAGCGTATCAGGCGAAATTAACGATCAGGTAAGTAAATGCAAAACAGTAAGGTGGATTTTGTCCCCCTATAAGTATAACCTTTTGCCTCTTTTTCGGATTAATGGATTATCATTAATCTAAATCGTAACATGACTAAGAGTAGCAATGTGATGCTTCCTGATGAGGTTGTCATGAGCAAGATCTATTTGATCAGGGGGAGCAAGGTGATGCTGGATATGGATCTGGCGGAGCTTTATGGAGTGGAAACCAAGGTGTTGAAACAAGCAGTCAGGAGGAATATCGAAAGGTTTCCAGAAGATTTTATGTTTGAACTAACAATGGAAGAGTTGAAAAGTTTGAGGTCACAAATTGTGACCTCAAACAGGGGTGGAATCCGATATCTTCCCATGGCTTTTACTGAACAGGGCCTTGCAATGCTTTCAAGCGTACTTAGAGGCAGACAAGCGATCCTGTTGAACATAAAAATTGTTCGGATTTTCGTTAAACTCAGGGAGATGCTCCTGACAAACAAAGATATCCTGCAAAAACTGAGAGATTTTGAAATGAGTCTCTCTAATCATGATGATAAAATCAGATTGATTTTTGAATATCTGAAACAATTGGAAAAGTCCAGAATAGAGGAGCAGGAATTTCGCGAGCGAAAACCGATCGGGTTCAGATAAATCAAATGGTAAAATGGCAAAATCTAAAAGGGAAGGAAATAAAATTCACTCACACCCTCACACCCTCATACCTGTACAGTTTCCCCATACGCCGGGATCTCCGCCTTCACACCAAACTGCTGCTGCAGCTTCTCCGCCAATGCGGTGCGGGCTTTGTCTTCACCGTGGATCAGGATTACCTTCGGTTTGGAGGGAGCAATGGCGCTGAACCATTTCAGCAGATCCGACTGCCCGGCATGGGCGCTGAAACCTCCCAGGCTGTATATTTTCGCTTTCACGGCGATGGTTTCTCCGAATATATTCACGTAATCAGCTCCCTCCACCAGTTGCCGTCCAAGAGTGCCATGTGCCTGGTAGCCCACAATTACCACGGATGTTTCTGGTCGCCAGAGGTTGTGTCGCAGGTGATGAATGATACGGCCAGCGGTGCACATGCCCGAACCGGCAATGATCATGCAGGTTCCAATCACTTCGTTGATCGCTTTCGACTGATCCGGTGTTTCTGTCAGATGAACCCTGGCCAGATCCTTCCTGAACTGACCCCGGAGATTCATCACCTGGGTCTCCTCGTCGTAAAGCTCAGGATGTTGCAGGTAGATCTTCGTCGCCTGGATCGCCATGGGAGAGTCAAGATAGATAGGGAACGAAGGCAGGTTTTCCTTGTGGAAGGCTTCATCCATGTAATATAACAGGTCCTGGGTCCGGCCAACGGCAAACGAAGGGACCAGTATCTTTCCTTGGGATTCAATGGCTTCATGGATGATCTTACGGGCCTCATCCAGGGTAGCATCCAGGGTTTTGTGGTCCCGGTTGCCGTAAGTGGATTCCATAAACACCATGTCGGCATCAGTGAAGGGCTCCGGATCATTCACAATCGGCATCCCGGCAGCTCCAAGGTCGCCTGAAAACACAACCGAACGGTCCCGGCCATCCTCCGTGGCAATGACCTTCAGGCTGACCGATCCAAGGATATGGCCGGCCTCCTGTGCGATCACCCGGATGCCGGGAGCCACCATATAAAGCTGCCGGTATGGGATCGATTCCATCTGCAGGATGGCCTGCTCTACATCCTCTTTGTCGTAACGGGGTTTAACCCTCTTTTTGCCCTTGCGCTGAAGCATCCGGTTGAGTTTTTCCAGGTCACTGTTATATACCTTGTGTGAATCCCGGAGAATAAGGGATGCCACTTCAATCGTGGCGGGTGTGGCATATATGGCATTGCTGTACCCGGCCCGGATAGCCAGCGGAAGCCGTCCGCAGTGATCCAGGTGAGCATGGGTCAGAATAATCGAATCAAGCTTCCTGTAGTCGACAGGAGGAGCAGTAAGGTTCAGCTTGTCAGCCTCCTTCCCTCCCTGGAACATACCGCAATCAATCAATATATTAGCTTCATTTGTCTGAACATGGTATGAACTGCCTGTTACTCCGCTGGCGGCTCCGTATAGTGTGATTTTCATAAGAGATATATTGTGGGTCAGTTTTCTGTCCGTAAAGATAGGGAAAAGATGGATGCCGTTGCTTCGTCACTTTGTTCCTCGCAATGACAAAAATGCCGGATGCCGGATGCCGGAATTTTACTAATTTTACCTCAACAAAAAAGACATCCATGAAGACTCAATCGAAACAAACAATTTGTGTTCACGAAGGGAAAAAGCCAGATGAATCCAGAGGGATAAATACACCGATCTATACATCCACCTCTTATGGCTATCTGGATACGGAAGAGAGATTGTATCCCAGATATTTTAACATTCCTAACCAAAAGGTGGTCATTGATAAGTTGGCTAAGCTTGAAAACGCTGAATCCGGACTTATTTTCAGTTCCGGGATGGCTGCTATCAGTTCAACTTTATTCAGTCTTTTGAGTGCAGGAGACCATATTATCTTCCAGAAAGGATTGTACGGAGGTACTATTAATTTTATCAAAGAGGATTTCAACAGGTTTGGCATATCCTATACAATGCTGGAAAACAATGAATTAAATTCCATCCTTGATGCCATTCAGGAGAATACAAAAATTATCTATGTTGAATCACCTTCAAATCCATTGCTTACAATCATAGACCTGGAAGCGATCAGCGATATCTGCAAGTCCAGAAATATACTTTCTGTAATTGATAACACATTTGCCTCTCCGATAAATCAAAATCCAATATATTTTGGAATTGATATTGTATTACACAGTGCAACAAAGTATCTCGGAGGACATAGCGATATAGCTGCCGGTGCCATCCTTTCAAGGCAGGATCTGGTTAAAAAAATTGCGGGAACATCCCTGAATCTTGGAGGAAGTTTAAATGCCCTTATGTGCTACATGATGGAAAGGAGTCTTAAAACACTGGCAATCAGAGTTGGGAAGCAAAATGAGAATGCACAGAGGTTGGCTGAGTTTCTCAGCAGCCATCCTAAGGTAAGCAAGGTATATTATCCGGGATTGCCTGAACATCCTGGCCATGAAACTGCCAAAAAGCAGATGACAGGATTTGGCGGCATGGTATCGTTTGAAATTACTGATCCAACGATTTACGATTTCCAGAAACGGCTAAACCTGGTCAAGCCATCCATGAGCCTGGGGGGCGTAGAATCCACCATCTGTGCTCCATCCCTCACCTCTCACCGGCATCTGACGAAAGAGAAAAAAGAGCAGGACGGGATCAACGATAATTTATTGAGGCTATCCGTTGGTATTGAGGATACGACAGATTTAATTAACGATTTGGAACAAGCAATGAAATAAACCAACAAATCCAATTATAAACTAAGATAGGATAACAATGGGAAATCATTCAGAAGATATAAGCAAATGCCCGGTTACCGGAGCGACCGGAAAGCATAGTATTGGTGGTGGTCCAAAAAACAGTGATTGGTGGCCAAACCAATTAAAATTAAACATTTTGCGTCAACACTCTTCTTTATCTGATCCTATGGGTGAAGAGTTTTATTATGCTAAAGAGTTCAAGAGTTTGGATCTGAATGCAATCAAGAAAGACCTTCATAGGCTTATGACAGATTCACAAGACTGGTGGCCTGCAGATTTTGGCCATTACGGGCCCTTGTTCATCCGTATGGCATGGCATAGTGCAGGAACTTATCGCACAGGTGATGGTCGCGGAGGAGCAGGAACCGGACAACAACGCTTTGCCCCGCTTAACAGTTGGCCTGATAATGTCAACCTCGACAAGGCACGAAGATTGCTTTGGCCAATCAAGCAAACGTATGGTCGAAGAATATCCTGGGCAGACCTCATGATACTTGCCGGTAATGTAGCGTTGGAATCTATGGGGTTTAAAACCTTTGGATTCGGCGGTGGGCGCGAAGATGTCTGGGAATCTGAAGAGGACGTTTATTGGGGCTCTGAAACCAAATGGTTGGAAGGAGACAAACGGTTCTCTCAGGAACGCGACCTCGACAATCCTCTTGCAGCCGTCCAGATGGGTCTTATCTACGTAAATCCTGAAGGACCGGATGGCAACCCTGATCCCATTGCCGCAGCGAAAGATATCCGTGAAACCTTTGCCCGTATGGCCATGAATGATGAAGAAACAGTGGCACTCATTGCCGGTGGCCACACCTTTGGCAAAACTCATGGAGCCGGCGATGCGGCACTTTTAGGACCTGAACCCGAAGCTGCTGACATTGAAGAGCAGGGCTTAGGCTGGAAAAGCAAGTTTGGCTCAGGAAAAGGAGGCGACACAATCAGCAGTGGGTTGGAAGTTACATGGACACAAACACCGGCCAAATGGAGTTATTACTTCTTCGAAAATCTCTTTAACTACGAATGGGAATTAACAAAAAGTCCGGCTGGAGCAAATCAGTGGGTAGCGAAAAATGCCGGTGGTGTCATGCCTGATGCCCACGATGCATCAAAAAAACATGCTCCAACTATGCTTACTACCGACCTTTCATTGCGTTTTGATCCTGCCTACGAAAAAATTTCAAGACGGTTCTACGAACATCCTCTTGAATTTGCCGAAGCCTTTGCCCGGGCATGGTTTAAGCTCACTCACCGGGATATGGGGCCACGTGCACGTTATTTAGGTTCAGAAGTACCCACAGAAGAACTGATCTGGCAAGACCCGATTCCTGCTGTGAATCACACATTAATTGATGAAAAGGATGTTGTCGAATTAAAAACTAACGTGTTAGAATCAGGCTTGTCTGTTGCTCAGCTGGTATCAACAGCATGGGCATCAGCTTCAACCTACCGGGGGTCTGACAAACGAGGTGGAGCAAACGGTGCACGCATTCGTCTTGATCCTCAAAAAGATTGGGAGGTAAATAACCCTGCTCAACTTGACAAAGTATTGAAAAAACTTGAAAAAATCCGGGAAGAATTTAACGCAGATCAGTCAGACAACAAACAAGTATCCCTTGCCGATATTATTGTATTAGCAGGGTGTGCAGGTGTTGAAAAAGCTGCCAAAAATGCAGGTTATGATGTAACAGTTCCTTTCACACCGGGGCGTATGGATGCCTCGCAAGAGCAAACTGATGTGGATTCTTTTGCTGTGATGGAGCCGGCAGCAGATGGTTTTCGCAACTATCTAAAAACGAAATATGCCATTTCTACTGAAGAATTATTGGTGGATAAAGCCCAATTGCTAACACTAACTGCTCCTGAAATGACCGTTCTTATTGGTGGTATGCGCGTATTAAACACAAATTTCGACAGCTCGGAGCTTGGCGTTTTAACGGATCGTAAGGAGGAGCTTTCCAACGATTTTTTTGTTAATCTCCTCGATATCAGGACAGTCTGGAAGCCAATTACTGACGACAAAGAAACCTTTGAAGGATGCGACAGGACAGGTGGAAAACGAAAATGGACCGCTACCCGTGCGGACCTGATCTTTGGTTCAAACTCTGAACTCAGGGCGCTTGCAGAAGTATATGGGAGTGCAGATGCAAATGAAAAATTTGTCAAAGATTTTGTAAATGCTTGGAATAAGGTCATGAATCTTGACCGCTTTGATTTAGCCCTGTAGGCTAAGAAAAGGAAGAATAACATACTTTTACAAGGAATTACGTATGTTTCAAAAAATAACATTCAGATGAAAAAATACCTTGCAGCAAGTTTGCTGTTGCTGACCGCTTTCGTTGGTTTTCCGCAAACTAATAAAACCATCCGGCATATTTTATCAGTTCAGATTAATCCTGCGACCACTCATATTGCGGTAACTGATTCTATTGTTAACC
>CALCGJ010000020.1 GCA_937900965.1 uncultured Bacteroidota bacterium
AATGGTTAAACGTATACGTTTACAGTCTGATCTGTTAATTGTATAACTTTTTTTGTTTATACCGGTACTAAAGCGAACTCCTGAGAGGTATGAAAATACGGGATGAGGCAACACAGAACTTGTTAGAGGTAATACCTGATATCCTCCTGTGGATTGATAATGAAGGGCAGTTGCTCGATTATCACCCGAATAATCATGCTTTCTTATTCGACAAGGAAGGTGGCTCGGTTGGCTCCACTTTGGAGGAAGTTTTTAACAAAAATCTTAGTCTGCAGATGCTGGAACTGGCGGGCAACTGCAGGGAGCGAAACAAACTACTATCCGGACAAATATGCTACCAATCAAACGGATCGGTTTCAACGTTTGAATGTAGAATAACACCGGTAGATGCCAATTCCTATATAGCTGGATGGAGAGAGATTACCCATCTGAGTGAATCAAGGAAAAACGAACTGATTAAAGGCAACAGCAAAGCAACCTTAAAGTTGCTGACCGGGAGTTCCCTGGATGAGGCGATCTTATCTTCTCTAAAGATCCTGGGAAAGACATACCGGGCAGACCGGATCACATTATTCAAGAATCACCTTGACCCCGAATCAGGGAAGGTATCAATGAACCTTCAGCATGAGTGGTCACATCCAGATATTGTCCAAAACCTGGATACCCTGCAGTTATCTCACATACCCTACAACCCCGAATTCACCCCGTTTTACGAGAGATTGGAAAACAACTCCCCGGTGATCGCCATTACGGAGGATATGACTCCGGAAGTACAAACCTTCTTTAATCAAATGGGAATCCTTTCTGTTGTGATAATGCCTGTTTGTTTAAAGAAATCTTCCTGGGGTTTTCTGGGAATTGGAGATTGCACCACGCCTCGTGTCTGGAAAGAGGAGGAGGTCAGTGCCATTCATGCTATTTCTTTAGTTCTTGGCGCTGCTATACAGAAACATCAGGATCAGGAGGAGCTTGCGATTGCCAGGTTGCATGCCGAGGAGTCGGACCGTCTTAAAAGCTCCATACTGGCTAATATGAACCATGAATTACGAACTCCAATGACCGGCATCCTCGGCTTCTCTGAGATTTTGTGTGAACAGCTTGAAGATCCGAATGCCCATCAGATGGCAAAAAACATACAAATCAGCGGCCGCAGATTGTTATCTACTCTGAACAGTGTGATTGAGTTATCCCAGTTTGAAGCAAAAAAAACGCTATTCAAGTTTATGGAGACCAAACTCAACGAGTTGATTCTAATGACTTGTGAACCACATCTTGGTAAAGCCAGGCAAAAAAAACTTGGTTTTGATATCTATATGAATGAGTCGATATTCTCATATATCGACGAAAAACTTTTCACTCAACTGCTGAACCATCTCCTGGAGAACGCTGTGAAGTTTACCAATACAGGCAAGATTATCGTTGAGACCTATAATGCGTGGGATGCTGGAAAACCATGGTCATGCATCAGTATCAAGGATTCAGGCCCGGGTATTCCCAATGAGTTCCATAATCTGATCTTTGAAGAGTTCCGGCAAGTCAGCGAAGGATATAACCGTAGTTTTGAAGGAAACGGACTTGGGCTCACACTCTCAAAGAAGATTATAGAATTGATGAATGGCAAGCTAACGGTTACAAGCAACGAGGGGGAAGGGAGTATTTTCACAATCTGGCTTCCTTCCAGCCAACCGAGTTTCCCGGAAACCCAGGCGAGCGTGAAGGAACCTGAGTTCTTCCCGGATATTCCAGAGTCCCACGTGCCGGGATCAAGTGATTTACTACCAACTGTCCTTATTGTTGAGGACAATCAGTTAAACAGTGATTTAATCCTGATTTATCTCAATTCCCAATGCAATTGCGATGTAGCCCGTGATGGCGAATCGGCTGTGAGGATGGCCCGAAAAATGAAATATGACACCATACTGATGGACATTAATCTTGGGCCAGGAATTGATGGAATGGAAGCAACCCGTCAGATCCGCAGCCTCGCCGGATATACAAAAACGCCTATTATTGCTGTCACCGGTTATACCATGGACTCCGACAAAGAAGAGATCCTAAACGCAGGGTGTTCATACTACCTCTCAAAACCGATCAACAAACTGGAGCTGTCTACCCTCATTGCCACCTTGGTTGCAAAGAAGTAACCCCGGTTTTTAATCCCCGGATAATTTTCTACTTTTACATGGTCAAAACCTCACCATGAAAAAGTTCCCATTACATCTGCAGATACTTGTTGCTCTCATACTCGGGATTCTCTTTGGTGCGTTCTTTGGTGAATATACAGGATATGTAGACTGGATGGGAGATATCTTCCTCCGGGCTCTCAAGATGATCATTATTCCGCTTATTCTGAGCTCAATCATCTCCGGGGTGACTAACATCGGGACAGCTGAAAACCTGGGTCGACTCGGACTCAAAACCATTGTCTATTATCTCTCCACCAGTGTTCTGGCCATCGTAACAGGATTATTATTTGTCAACCTGCTTCAACCTGGTGTTGGTGCAGACCTTGGGTTTAGCAAGAATGTTGAGGAGCTGAGTATCATGCAGCATTCGTTCGGACAGACCCTTATCAACATCATCCCTACCAATATCTTTGCAGCCTTCAGCCAGGCAAGTATGCTCTCCATAATATTTTTCGCAATTATCTTCGGATTTTTTATCAATCTGACCAGCGAGAAATCCAGAACTTTTCTCACAACCTTTTTTGATGCAACATTTGAAGTGATGATGAAGATCACCATGTTCATCATCCGCTTCGCCCCTTTCGGTGTATTTGGAATCGTTGCATTTCAGGTAAGCCAGTCGGAGAGCATTTCCGTACTTGCTCAAAGTATGGGACTATACATGCTGACGGTATTCCTGGGACTTGCCGTTCATGCGTTCATAACCCTACCCCTGATTACCAGGTTTGTAGGGAGGGTAAACCCTCTGAAGCATTTCAAAGCAGTTACAACCCCACTTCTGACCGCCTTCTCCACCTCATCATCATCAGCTACCCTACCGCTAACAATTCAGGCTGTAGAAAACAACAGCGGTGTCTCCAACAAAATATCCTCTTTCACACTGCCATTGGGAGCCACTATCAACATGGATGGCACAGCACTCTATGAATGTGTGGCAGCCATGTTCATTGCACAGGCATATGGGATTGAACTATCATTTCTTCAACAGATCATTGTGGTAGTTACCGCACTGCTAGCTTCAATCGGGGCGGCCGGGATACCAATGGCCGGATTGGTGATGATCTCCATCATCCTGACTGCTGTGGGTCTCCCACTTGAAGGATTGGGATTGATCCTGGCAGTAGACCGGATCCTGGATATGTTCCGTACAGCAACAAACGTATGGAGTGACACCTGTGGCGCTGTGGTCATTGCAAAATCAGAAGGAGAGACCCTTAAGGTGTAATCAAATTGGGTAGGAATATCCTGTCTGTCATGTCATGAAACTGGAGGTGAAGGTTTTTCTGCCGGATTTTTTCGTTTCAATGGGTCTAAAAAATTCACCGCTTGTGCCTGGCCATAGACGATCAACAAATCATTCTCCTTAAAAACAGTGTCCGGTGTAATAGCCCCAATAAATGTACCATCTGGTTTTTCAATACCCAGAGGAATGATTCCCTCTTGCTGAAAACATTCATCTGAAGCCTTCTTCCCTTCAAGCCACCCTCCTGACCTGACATAAAAATCATAAATATGATAGTCATCAGCCAGCTTGTATAGTGATCCATAGTTGAAGGTAGAAAAGATTTTGTATTTCCCCAGGATCCTGTTGACCAGCTTCGTAAGTGCTGCATCTACCTTGTTGCTGGAAGACACAATTGCCAGGATGACGGTAGCGACAACTAATATGCCCACTCCGAAATACCAGGGCATACCTTGTTCGTCTTTGTGGACAAAAGTAAGCATCAATGATGCCATTACCGTAACAATCCCAGCGTTCCCAAGAAGCATCAGGGAAGCGACAATCCTACGCCGGGTCGGATGAGTAGTGATTTGTTCCGACTCAGAAGTTGTAAATCCCACTCCAGTAAAAGCAGAGCGGGACTGAAACTTCGCAGAGTGCATTGACAACCCTGTGTTGGCTAGCATAGCTGCTGCTATCTTTGTGATAAGCAGTGAGATCGTAACTATGCAAATAACTGTAATAATGGGTACAAGGCTCATTGTTTGGAAATTTGATCACGAAGATAGGAGAATCCAAGCAAATAACTAATTTTGGTTCAACGAATTTTTTAATCTAATAATGCAAACAATAAAAGAACATATAAGACTCAGAGTCAGATGGGATCTGACCATCCTCATTTTAATTCTCATTACTGTCCTTATCATCCCTTTCCAGATCGCTTTTCTGCATCGGGTCAATCTCATTGGCTCTATCATCATCTATTCAATCGACCTGTTTTTCCTGATAGACATCATTCTGAATTTTCGCACATCTTTCAGATATGCCGGCGAGGAGATAACCTCTTCCAGAGAGTTATACAGACATTATTTACGCACAGATTTCAAGTATGACCTGATTGCAACCCTTCCATTCGATGCTTTGTTTTTCCTTATACCCGGGTTGGAATGGGAAGGCGTTTCGATTATTTTATGGTTCAGACTTTTCAGATTAATCAGGATCAGAAGATTGTTCATCATTATTCATCGCTGGCAAAACCAAACATGGATCAACCCGGGGTACCTGCAGGTTTTTCAATTCCTGTTTGTCATGGTAATCCTGGCACATATCGTGGCGTGTAGCTGGTATTTTTCCTCTTTTGTTGCAGATTTTCCGGCTAATTGCTGGATGGTATTGACCGGGATTGCCGATAGCGATGTTGCCACCCAATATATTCGGTCATTACTGTCCACTTAAATTAACCTGAGGGACAGTTGGTTATAAAAATGTTCTTTGACATCATTGTAATTCACATTTGCAAATAGCTCATTAACAGGCGTTTTGTCAAGTAATGATATCCCTAGAACCTGTAGGATTTCGTAGGTTGATCGCTCTATTCGTAATTTTGCTCCAACAATCGTCACCAGACAGTAAGCAATAATTGCTGAGTAAATTTGGATTCGAACAGCATTCTCTGAAGTTCCCCAAAAGGCTTGTATTTTCAAATGTTGTTTGATCCATTTGAAGAACAGCTCGATCTTCCATCGGTTTTTGTATAAGAAGGCCACTTGTTCTGCAGGTAGTTCAAAGTTGTTCGTCAGAAAAACAAAAGTTCTGTCAGTTTCCAGATCATAGAACTTAATTCTGCGAAGTTTTTCAGGGTATTCTTTTGAAACATAATAGCCAGATAATTTACCGATCTGATCGTACTTGACCCCGCTTGATTTATCATGTTTTCTTGAGTACATGCGGTTAAACTGCAGATTTTTTTTTGCTCGTACTACAAATGATGCTGAATGCATAGTAATCTTGTAAAGCCTGGTGTAATCGACGTAACCTCTGTCAAAAATATAGTATGCTTCAGGCTCATATTGCAGATGATCCATTGCATTCATATCATGAACCGAAGCAGGCGTAACATGAATAAAAGCAGGAATTTGAGTCGTTATATCAAAAAGTGTATGAAGCTTTATTCCTCCTTTGCTTTTGCGAAACTTGGCCCACCAGAATACGCTTAAGCAAAGATCAATAGTAGTGGAATCAAATGCGTAAACCTGCCCTTTAATCTGAAAATCATCATTTGCCTTGTCTTTTCGAGCAATGGAAATAAGGTGATAAGCATATTCCTCAAAAATCTTACTGTTACGATTCAAGTTTGCTTTTGCCAGGTTGCTTCGGGTAACACTTTTACCAAAACCAAGATGATATGATTTACCACTGTGGGCATCTATTGCGACAATCAAATCACGTAAACTGTCCCGGTTGGTAAGCTGGCCAAAGATCATACACTGTAATTGATTCCAGCAACTGAAATGTTTTACATACTTATTGCCATCGTACTTGTTAACGAACTTGTCAAATACCCTTTGCGGCAAAAACTCCACAATTTGAGCGAAAACATATTTTCCCTGATTCATTGTTAACCCAGTTAGTGGGCTAACGTAATCAATTCAAATCGTCACCGCATAAAAAAGCTTGCAAAACGTGAATTATCAAAGATTTCAAAGAACGTAGATTAACTTTTAGTAGACACTAATGATATTCGGTCATTATATTGGACAGTGACCACGTTAACGACAATAGGATATGGAGATATCACACCTCACCTCAATTACGAATATGTCTTTGTGATACTGGTCATGATTACCGGAGCCCTAATGTATGCATTCATCATCGGGAATATTGTTTCACTTATCAACAATCTGGATGCACGGAAATCTGCCTTCCGCCATAAACTTGAAAATGTTAAGTTATACCTGAAGCAGCGCAGTGTGCCTGTAAACCTGAACGAAAGGGTGAGGAATTATTATGAGTATCTCTGGGTTCATCACAAGGGACTGGATGGCAACATTTTATTAAATGATCTTCCGGACCCACTACGACTCGAACTATTGATCGAGCTGACAAAACTTCCGCTGGAGAATGTGCCTTTATTCAGGTATAGTTCACAAAGGCTCAGGCATGTCTTGTTGTTGGCATTGAAAGCCAGGACATATGATCCGGGAAGCGTGATCGCCCGGGCTGGCGATATGGGAAATGAGGTTTTCTTTATCAGTAAAGGCATCATTGAGGTTTTTGATGAAAAGCATGAGAAAAAATATCTTGAGCTCACCACAGGCGATTATTTTGGGATCATATCTATTATGACAAGAGAGAGACGAACCGTATCGGCAATTTCGAAGGGATTCAGTGAGATTTTTGTGTTATCCCTGGAAG
>CALCGJ010000021.1 GCA_937900965.1 uncultured Bacteroidota bacterium
TTGAAACACTGCTAGAAACCAGTTGGCAGTGGGCAGTGGGCAGTCTTCTTCGCAATTCACGTCTCACGTCTCACGTCTCACGTCCCTCGTCCCTCGTCCTTCGTCCTTCGTCCTTCTTCCCTAATCGCTAATCGCTAATCGCTAATCGCTAGTCCCTAACTACTATTTTTGTATTTTTACAAGAAAAATTACACGAATGGATTTTTCGGCTGCACGGGATTATATACTGTACCGGCTAGAGCATGAACTGGATCAACGATTGGTTTACCACTCCTTTATTCACACGGTTGATGTATTCAGGGCTTCAACGGAGTTATGTATGCTTGAAGCGCTCTCAGAAGAAGATCAGCGTTTGGTTGAAACGGCTGCACTTTATCATGACGCTGGAATGTTGACCAGATATGAAAATCACGAAGAGAGTTCTGCTCTGATGGCTTCTGAGATCCTGCCGCAGTTCAACTATTCAACAGACCAGATTGGGGTAATCGGTGATCTGATTAGAAGTACACGATTGCCCCAAATGGCTTCAACCATTCTTGGAAAGATACTCTGCGATGCCGACCTGGATTACCTGGGCAGAGATGATTTCTTTGTAAATTCATTTAAGCTCAAGCTGGAATGGCAACTCTACGGGATTAATAACTACTCCCTCTTCGAGTGGTTCATTTTACAGGAGGACTTCCTTCAACGCCACGATTACTTTTCGGAGCCCGCTAAGAAATTACGGAATGAAGGAAAAACCAGGAACGTTAGTTCAATCCAGGCACTAATTCAACAACGATCGAAATAACAAACAAGAATAAATTTATGGAAGCAAAAAAAGAGACAAAATTCAACAACATTGTGTTGATCCCAACGGACTTCTCCGAGGTTTGTGATAATGCGGTGAATCATGGTGTAGAACTTGCCCGCTCCTTGAAATACAAAGTCTGTATACTCCATGTTATCAACAAAGAGACAAAATCCAAACTAAAGAAGGAGCATCTTGACATCTCTTACATTGAAAGTAAGCTAACAGAGTATAAGAAGAAGTATGAACCAGTATCCGGTGTTGAAATTGACACCATGCATATCAAGGGGAGTATCTTTTCAGTTATCAACGAGGTTGCAGTTGAAATAAAAGCAAACTTGATGGTATTAGGGACCCACGGTAAAAAAGGGCTGCAACACCTGTTTGGAAGTTTTGCTCTCAAAGTGGTCCTTGAATCTCCGGTTCCGGCAATTGTTGTCCAGAAGAGAACTTTCGGAGAAGGGTATAAAGAGATTGTCTTCCCTGTTAGTAATGATGTAGAGCCAAGGCAAAAGGTTCAATGGGCAAAACTGATCGCAAGGTTATTCAACGCCAAAGTAAATATTTTCCAAAGCCTCGAAAAGGATCCTGTCATGAATAACCGTCTCAATATCATCACCCGGCAAATCACGGATATCTTTGATGAATCTGAAGTGGAGTATACTGTGAAGATTGCCGATAAGACAACAGACTTTGCTGATCAGGTTCTCTCCTATGCCGTTACAAATGATGCAAAGATGATAATGATCATGACCAGGCCAAACATTGATGTTCCCGGGTTCAGTCTTTCGGGATGGGACGAACTCCTGATGTTCAACGATGCCCAGATCCCTGTAATGTGTGTCAATCCGGTTGAGTTAGGGACCTATTACTGGGAGTGGGTGACACCATTTTAACTATGACCAAAGAGGCGGCTAAGAGTGAGATCCAGAAGCTGACGGAAGAGCTCAACCGTCATAATCATGCCTATTATTCCTTATCAAAGCCTGAGATAAGCGACAATGAATTTGATCTCCTTCTGAAGGAACTCGAAGTCTTGGAGCAGAAGTTCCCGGAACTGGCTTCCCCTAACTCACCAACGCAACGTGTTGGAGGTGAAATAACCAGAGAATTTCGGCAGGTTACTCATCAGTATCCTATGCTTTCGCTTAGCAACACCTATTCGATAGAGGAGGTAAAAGAGTGGGAAACCCGAATTCATAAGCTGATCGGGGAAGAGGTTGAGTATGTCTGTGAAATAAAATTCGATGGCGTTGCAATTGGCCTGACATACCAGAATGGCATTCTAATTCAGGCAGTTACAAGGGGTGATGGTGTACAGGGGGACGATGTAACAGAAAATGTAAAAACCGTTCACAACATTCCTTTGCAACTTAAGGGAGACGGGTACCCTGTTTCTTTTGAAATCCGGGGTGAGATATTCATGCCCCATACCAGCTTCAACCGGTTAAACAAAATGCGATTGGAAGAGAGTGAAGAGCCGTTTGCAAATCCACGAAATGCGGCATCCGGCAGCTTGAAGATGCAGAATTCAGCGGAAGTTGCAAAACGTCGGCTCAACTGCTTTTTCTACTACCTGCCAGGAACCGATCTCCCGTTCAAGACCCATTATGACAGTCTACAGGCTGCACGAAGTTGGGGATTCCAAATATCCGGTTACATAGCGAAGTGCTCCACAATCCACGAGATCTTCGACTTTGTTCATGAGATTGACCAGTTGAGAAAAGGGCTTCCTTTCGACATTGACGGTGCGGTAATCAAGGTTAACGATCTCCGGCAACAAGAGATCCTGGGGAGTACGGCAAAATCGCCACGGTGGGCCATCGCATATAAGTTTAAAGCAGAGCAGGCAGAGACAAGACTGAATTCGGTTGATTTCCAGGTCGGAAGGACAGGAGCTGTCACACCGGTTGCAAACCTGGAACCGGTACTTCTGGCAGGAACCGTTGTACGAAGAGCCTCACTTCACAATGCCGATATCATAGCAGCCCTGGATATAAGGATTGGTGACACCGTTTATGTGGAGAAGGGTGGAGAGATCATTCCCAAGATCACGGGGGTCAAAATGGAGGGAAGATTGCCAGATTCAATGCCTGTCACGTTTCTGCAATTTTGCCCGGAATGCAGAACTGCCCTCATTCGCAGTGAAGGTGAATCTGCATGGTATTGCCCGAACCGGGAAGGATGTCCGCCCCAGATTAAAGGCAGGATCGAACATTTTATCAGCCGAAAAGCCATGAATATTGATACGCTTGGCGAGGGCAAGATCAGTATCCTATACGATCATGGGCTGGTCAGGAATATGGCCGATCTGTATGATCTTAAGCAAGAGGATCTGTTGGGACTGGAAAAAGTATATCAGGATCCTGATACCGGTAAGGAGAGAAAAATGAGCTTCAAAGAGAAGAGTGCTACCAATATCCTTAGCGGAATTCAACTCTCCCGATCCGTCCCTTTCGATCGCGTATTGTATGCTTTGGGAATCAGGTTCGTTGGGGAAACTGTCGCCAGGAAGCTGGCTTACCGGTTTCACTCCATTGAAGCAATCAGGAATGCCGATATTGATACATTGATTGATGTTGAAGAGATCGGGGATAAAATAGCTGAGAGTGTGGTTGATTATTTTCTTCAACCGGAGAATATGAAGCTCATCGGAAGACTTCAGGTTGCTGGACTGAACTTCTCGTTAAATCCTGATACAATTATCAATAAGGGAACTGAACTGGAAGGAAAATCCATTGTGGTCAGTGGAGTGTTTCAGCTTTACTCACGGGATGAGATGAAACGAATGGTTGAGGCTCATGGCGGGAAAAATACGGGATCTATTTCTTCGAAAACCACATTTGTACTTACCGGAGAAAACATGGGACCGGCAAAAAAGAAAAAAGCGGAATCACTTCAGATCCCGCTCATTTCAGAAACAGATTTTTTACAGATGGTAAATGAAAAGTAAGCTTTATTTTGCCTGCTTTACACTACTTGCACCTGAGGTATGGGCATTCACACTAGCACCACCTTTGTAACGTACATCACATGCTCCCGATGCCGAAACCTGCAATACGCCTGAAACATTTACATCGGCTTCCGTTGCACCACTTGCATAAATTGAAAGATTTACAACCTCAAAGCCAAACGCATCCAGTTCTGAAGCCCCGGAAGCTTGGATCTTTACCTCCTGGGCCCGGCCAACCAGCTTGATCTCGCTTGCACCACTGATATCCATGGTGAGCTTCTGCAGGTTCAAATTCAGATCAGCTTCAACAGCACCACTCATTTCAATCTCCATCTTCTCCCCTTTGATCTCAGTCTGGGTGGTGATCTCAACTGCGCCACTGAGCGACAATGCATTCAGGTCTGCTACAGTAATATATACGTTGAGTGTGTGTATGTTGTTCCAGCGGTGTGGTGGTGATTTTTTCATGCCGATTTTAAGGATCCCGCCGGTCACTTCAGTGACGATGTAAGGAAGGATATCATCATCAGCTTCCACCTCAACTCCAGGGGTACCTGTCTGTTTAATAAAAACTTCGAAAGCCCCGCCTACCTTAATACCGGTAAAGGATCCAACGATGCGGGTCTCTTTTACTACGCTTTCGTCTTTGGAAGTATTGCTTGATGGGATAGCCATTGCTGCCGATACTCCGGAAAGAAGAAAAATGACTAAGATTGTTCTGATTTTGTTCATTGCTTTCATGATTTGAATATTTAGATTTACACTAGGATTTATTCTTATAACTTACATCTTATATCTTATAACATTGTTTTTCAAAGCTTAATACTGCCGAATTCACTTCTGATTTTAACGGTTGCAGTAGGGTTGGTTCCAACGGTCCCCTGATATAGTTCTTCCTGGGAAGAGACGTTCATCACAGAAAATGAGGCCCTGGATTTTGGGAATTTGATAGATCCGAACTGTACCCTGGCATCCAGGGTATAATTCAGATCCTCGGGCATTGCGATTTTCACACTGCCATGTTGGTTGTCGATCACCAGGGATTTAAATTCCGGGGATATTCCCTTCACCTCAAAACTGCCGAACTGCATTTTCAGGTTGATCTTCTGCTTAACCATCCCGATATCAAAACTCGAAAATTTACTTTCAACTATCAGAACAGATACATGATCCAGGTCAATGCTCCCTCCTTCAAATGTGCCATCCAGAACAATGACCTCCCCGGCCTGTATATCGGAGTACTTGGATTTGAGTCTGAGGCTGCCGGCATAGCCCAGCCGCATTTTTGAGAACTGAATCATCACCACCGCTCCCTTCATCGATTCAATGGACGCACTTCCAAATGCAACTTCAAGTAGGTTATCCCCATGATTAAGTTTGCCCAGCGATGCCTTTCCATACTCTACACGGATTTCGCTTTTCGCAAACAACTCTTTGATCATCACATCTCCAAATTTATTGATCAGATGGAGAGCAACAGATGAAGGCATCATAACCTTATAATCGATGTTGAAATCACCTTTTGTGTTAAAATTTTTCGCCAGCTTGGTCGCAGCCTCAACTTCTGAATCCGATCCGCGAAAAGAGATATCAATCCTGGAGAAAATCTTATCTGCGTTTGACACTGATGTGGTCTCAACCGAGATGGTGACTTCAATAGAGATTTCGTTTTTCTCCCAGATAGTGCAAGTAACATCTCCGAAACTGTTGCTGATCTTGAGAATAGCATTCTGAGTAACTGAGAACTCCTTTTTGATTACTTTTTGCAATCCCTCTTTCTGCCTGGCATAAATTAAACCCGGAACAATCAGAAAAACGATAAGAATAAGAATGGTGTATTTGTATGTTTTCATCTTACTGATTATTAATTGCATTTTTTAATTTTCTCCTGAAGGATGACATCATTCAGCAGGGACTCTTTGGCTTTACAGTTCTGGATCAATGCGGTCTGTACCCTACTGTTGGATGGGTTCTCTTTTAATGAGGATACCAGTTCATCCATGTTCCTGTTGAGTTGATCCACCTCTGTTTGTGTTATTTTAAGCATCCCGGGACCGTTTGAACAATTCTGAGCCATCTTGTTCAGTTCAATCATCTGCTCGTCAGCCCGTTGTCCATAGACCGAAAGTACTTCAAGGATCTCATCAGACAGACCGATGGTAGCCTGCTGAAGTTTGGTCCTCTCAGAGAAATCATGGGTTGCCAGTTCAAAAATGGTCAAACCGGCCGTCATCAGAATGACAATACCTGCGGCAATCTTCATCCAGAGTCGTATCGGCATTGTTCTGGTTTCAGAAACATGAAGGTTTTCCAATCGTTCTTCAAACCGCTCGAAATGGCCCTCAGCTGGTTCTTTGTCATCAAACATTCCGGCATGGTCTCTGATAAATTTGTCGAGGTCGTTCATAGTTAATTATAGTTAATCTCTTTGGTTAATCTGTTCTTGCTGATAATCTGTAAAAGCCTTTGGCGCGCTCTGGAAAATCGTGTACGGCTGTTGTTGTATGAGATCTTTAGAATTTCGCTGATCTCTTCATGATCGTAGCCCTCCAGGAGGTATAAAGAGAGGATGATACGATACTCTTCCGGCAATTGGTCAATCGCTTTCTTGATCTCCTGCACCTGAAGCTGAATCTCCTCTTCTGATGACTGATCCTCATCGTCAGCGAAGTCGAGACCTGCATCATCGATCGATATCTGATCGCGTCTTTTGCGAATTGTATCAAGGGCATTATTTACCACGATCCGTTTTAACCAGGAACCGAATGTACCATCGCCGGAATAATGTTCAATCTTGCGAAAAGCAACCAGGAACGACTCCTGCATGTTGTCTTCCGCTTCCGCTGTATCATTTAATATTCTGACACTTGTATTGAACATCGCTTTATAGTATAATTTGTAGATCTTGAACTGGGCATTCCGGTCTCCCTGTTTACAGGCTTCAACAAGGTCCTGGTGTATGTATTTCAGGTTATGCTCCAATTGGATAGATTTTGGTCAAATGACTTGATAACGTTTCCATTGTTACAATTTTCCTATAAAAGTATTTAAAAATGTAATTTCGTGCCTTGAAACTGCCAACAATACCTGTCTACTTTTATGCCGTGGCTGCCATGTTGTTCTGGGGCATGTCTTTTGTCTGGTCTTCTATTCTCCTGAAATATTACCAGCCTGTTACTATAATTTTCATCAGGCTTATCCTCTCCTCGCTCTTTTTGTTTGCAATTATCCTGATCTTCCGGAAATGGGATCGTATCCTCAGAAAAGATATCAAATGGTTTCTTTTGGGTGCCCTGTTTAATCCCTTTTTCTATTTTCTTGGAGAGAACTATGGCCTGAAACTCTCAACAAGCACCATCACAGCTGTTATCATTGCCACCATCCCGGTATTCTCCCCACTGGCAGGATACCTTGCATTCCGTGAAAAGCTCAGCTGGTTCAATTTTGCAGGGATTGGTCTCTCTTTCTGCGGAATCTTCATCATGCTCCTCACAAAAGGGCTGCAACTGGAGGTGTCGGGTATCGGAATCCTTTGTCTGGCCGGTGCAGTCTTTTCCGCCCTGATGTATTCGGTCATGCTTAAAAAATTAGCGGCAACCTATTCTCCGTTGTTTATTGTATCGATTCAGAACCTGATTGGCATCTTCCTCTTCCTTCCGCTTTTTCTTCTGTTTGAGGTTCAACAAACACTAACAGTCATTCTAAACCGGGAAATCATCTCTTCATTTCTGTTTCTGGCAATCCTGGCCTCTTCCTTGTCATTTGTCTTCTTTGCCCATTCCGTTAAGATTCTTGGCGTGAGCAAAGCCAATATTTTCTCCAATCTGATCCCTGTATTCACGGCAGTATTCTCCTTTCTCATCCTCGACGAACGGTTTACACTACAAAAGATCATAGGCATGATCATCGTCATTGGTGGGGTCTATATTTCAGAACTGACCCGCAGGAGAATCCGGACTTAGCACCGTTATATTTCATACTTTTGCAGGGGATATAGGAGACCCTCTGCTATGATTTTCCACCCCGAAATCCTTTCTATTGAGGATAAACCCATGAAGCCATTTATCAATCCGGGAGAGATCCGGGATCTGATAAATAAGACCTCCTCATCGCCGGAGCGGGTAAGGGATGTGATTGCCAAAAGCATGGATAAACAGCGTCTCACCATGGAAGAAACAGCTATCCTTATCAATGCCGGTGATCCTGAACTGATCGCTGAAATTAAGGAGGGAGCCAGGCAGTTGAAGGAGAAAGTGTATGGTCAGCGAATCGTTATTTTCGCCCCTCTTTATATCGGGAATCTGTGTACCAACAATTGCATTTATTGCGGGTTCAAAGCTGATAATCTGAAGGTTAAGCGAACAACATTGTCGACAACCGAGCTTGAAGAACAGGTTAAATCTCTTGAAGATGTTGGTCAGAAAAGGCTGATTCTGGTTTTTGGAGAGCATCCAAAATACAATGCCCGGTTTATCGCCGATTCAACCAGAACCGTTTACTCTATAAAGTCAGGCCCGGGGGAGATCAGACGGGTAAACATCAATGCTGCACCGTTTGACATTGATGGGTTCCGAACCATCAAAGAGGCAAACATTGGCACCTACCAGATTTTCCAGGAGACATACCATGAGGAGACATACCGAAAGGTCCATCAGGGAGGAATCAAGGCGGATTACAACTGGCGGTTGACAGCTCTCGACAGAGCCATGGAGGCAGGTATTGATGATGTTGGCATCGGAGCACTTTTCGGTTTATATGACTGGCGGTTTGAAGTGTTGGGACTGGTCAGGCATACCAACCATTTTGAGGCTGTATACAACGTAGGACCTCACACCATCTCATTTCCAAGAATCCAGAACGCCTCCGACCTGCATATCAACAAATCCTATCTCGTCAACGACGAAGAGTTCACCCGGCTGGTTGCCATCTTGCGCCTGGCAGTACCCTATACCGGATTGATCCTGACGGCCAGAGAATCTGCTGCTGTCAGGGATGAGATCCTGCAGTTTGGCGTTTCCCAGATTGATGGGGGGACCAATATCGAGATGGGAAGTTATTCAAAACGGAAAGCGGGCGAGCTGCAGGATATTGACTTTGAGCAGTTTCAAATCAATGACAACAGATCTCTTGATGAGATTATGGTAGAGCTGATCAATCATGGCTACATCCCATCGTTTTGCACAGCCTGTTACCGGCTGGGCCGGACAGGTGAACACTTCATGGAGTTTTCTGTACCTGGGTTCATCAAACGCTACTGTCAGCCCAACGCACTGATGACTATGGCTGAATACCTGGAAGATTACGCTCCTGCTGAAACAAAAGAGAAGGGTTATCGCCTGATTCGTGAGAAACTTGACGAGATGGCAGAGGATAAATCCAAAGTTTCCCTTATTGACAAATTAAAGCAGATCAAAGAGGGTAAACGTGATATATATTTATGAACCGGGTTGATCGTCAACATTCTGCTGATCGTATCATGAAACCGTTTAACCAATAACCCTTGCCCCTATACCAGAGTGACCCTGGTGCCACCATTGTCGATGCCCAGCATGGTAGTTTTGGTAATGATGGTATCTTTTCCCGATCGCTCCACGAAATGAATCGCTGCCCGGATCTTTGGGCCCATACTTCCTTCAGGAAACTGACCTTCGTCCAGATACCTCTTGGCTTCAGCAATAGTCATGCTGTCAAGCGTCTTCTGCTCCGGGGTGTTGTAATTGAGACAGACTTTTGGAACATCTGTCAGGATAATCAATTTATCAGCATTGATTTGTGAAGCAAGCAAAGCGGAAGCAAGGTCCTTGTCAATTACGGCATCGATACCCTGAAGTTTGTTGGGCGCCACATAAAAAACCGGTATTCCGCCACCACCAACAGCGATGACAATCTGACCCTCCCTGGCAATACGTTCAATGGTTTTCCTGTTCATAATAACCAACGGGGTGGGTGAAGCAACCACCTTTCTCCAACCACGCCCACGGGGATCTTCAGCAAAAAGAGAACCCGTCTCTTTTGCCATCCGGTCAGCATCCTCTTTGGTGTAATATGGTCCGATAGGTTTGGTCGGTCTTTCAAATGCCGGGTCATCTTTATTCACCAGCACCTGGGTAGTGATAGTGATGATATCGCGCTCCATATCATGGGCTTCCAGAACATTCTTCAGCTGTTGCTCAACCATATAACCGATAAACCCCTGCGAATAAGCTACACAGATATCGAGAGGCATCTCGGGAATCCCAAACATTTTCTCCCCGGCTGTGTTGGCCAGCATGATATTTCCAACCTGGGGGCCGTTCCCGTGAGTGATCACAATGTTATAACCACGTTTCAGAAGTTTTATCAGACATTCGGAAGTAGCTTTTGCATTAGCTTCCTGATCATCGATCGTGCCTTTCTGGCCACTTTGAAGTAACGCATTCCCTCCCAGGGCAACAACAGCAAGTTTCATAAGAGTATTCTATATATATGTATGGCAAAAGTAGAAATTTTTTGTGAATGGAATTCTCATTACATTCGTCGCCGGATGAAAAATCAACGGAAAGCGTATCTGTTTGCCTTAAGTGCTGTTTTATGCTGGAGTACCATTGGCTCTGCCATGAAACTATCACTCAGGTACATTGATGTTATCCAGCTGCTGCTGCTGGCCAACCTGGTTGCTGTTATTGTCCTTTTCCTCATTTTGGTATTCCAGCACAAGCTACCGTTACTGCAGGGACTTCGCCTTCGTGATTGGGCAAGCTCTGCGGTTCTTGGGTTACTCAACCCGTTTCTGTATTATGTTGTTTTATTGATGGCGTATGATTTGCTGAAAGCACAGGAGGCAGGTACACTCAATTACATCTGGCCTCTTGTTTTGGTTCTTTTGTCGATCCCGATGCTTAAGCAGAAGATCAGTGGCTGGAGTTTTATCGCTATCATGATCAGCTTTTCCGGCCTTCTTGTCATCTCTACACAGGGAGATGTCCTGGGACTTACATTTTCCAGTCCGCTTGGTGTATTGCTGGCAGTTGGCAGTGCCATTTTCTGGGCGCTTTACTGGATCCTGAACATGAAAGATCCCAGGGAAGATGTCAGCAAACTTTTCCTGAACTTTTGTTTTGGATTCGTCTATATCCTGGCATTCTATATCTTCAGAGGTGATTTTCTCATACCAGGCTGGGAAGGTATTGCCGGATCCGTGTATCTTGGTATTTTCGAAATGGGGCTTACCTTTATTCTCTGGCTGAAAGCCCTTAAGTACTCTGGTAATACCGCCAAAGTCTCTAACCTGATCTTTCTCTCGCCTTTCATTTCACTGATCATCATCCGCTATACAGTCGGGGAGACGATTTTGCTTTCAACCGTGATTGGATTACTCCTGATCGTCTTCGGGATTCTCATGCAACGATACCTGCGGAAGTAATATCTTCCGTACTTTTGTCATATGAATCCGCGTACCATTGCCTTTCACCACTTTGGCTGCAAAGTAAATTTTGCTGAAGCCTCTTCCCTGTCCAGGCAGTTCGGAGATAAAGGGTACCAGCTAACCGGGTTTCATGATAAAGCAGATATCTATGTGATCAGTACCTGTGTGGTAACAGCAACTGCAGAAAAGAAGTGTCGTGCTGCCATCAGACAGGCCCATGCAATTAATCCGGATGCCAGAATTGCTGTCATCGGCTGCTTCCCGGAACTGAAGCATAACGAGATTGCTAAGATGGAAGGCGTTGATATCATACTTGGGCATCAGGGAAAGTTCAATCTGCTGGAGGAAATCGAAAGGAAGCACCCCTCCCCCAACCCCTCCCCTGAAGGGGAGGGGAGTAAGCCCCCTT
>CALCGJ010000022.1 GCA_937900965.1 uncultured Bacteroidota bacterium
AACAAGAGTTTGATGTAGGGTATGAGCTTCCCAACTGATTCAAGTCTGAATGCCAATGTGTTTTCATCTATACCTTCGGCTTTTCCAAGAGGCCCCATTTTTGTAAGTTCTGCACTATATTCATTCATGAAATTGGCAAAACGGATTCCTTCACCTGCAGATACCCATTCAAGTCTCAATCTTTCGGGATTCACCCCTATGTGCCCGAGTATTTTTCTGCATACCCGGACCATGCTGAACGCATTGAAATTTCCACTGGTAACATAGTGACAGTCACAAAGATGGCAGCCACCTATGAAAATACCGTCGACTCCGTTTGAAAAAGCCCGCAATATATGCAGCAAGTCAACCCTGGCAGAGCACATAACCCGGATGAGTCTGATATGCGGGGGATATTGAAAACGGGAAACTCCGGCAAGGTCAGCCCCTCCGTAACAGCACCAATTACATATGATGCCTATCATCTTTGGTTGAAAAACATATTCTGCGCTCATTCCGCTACATTTAAGTCCCAAATTCCAAATTTCAAGCGCCAAATTCCAAAAGTGGTGTTTGTCATAGCTTATTTATAATAGAAGCAAGAATCAATTTTAGTTCTGAGGATTCTTTTACCAAATATTCACATTTTTTCATATCTCCAAGTTGGAGTCGATTAAATATTTGCAGAAAATAATTTGATTCACGCATTTCTTTCAGTGAGATTCCGATTTTGGTCTTAACATCGGGCCTCGTTGGAGAACCCTGTGATTCCTCATAATTTGCTCCACTTGATGTTGATGATTTAATAAGTTGTCTTTTTATATCCATTGTTTCCACAGTGTTTTTAACACTACGTAGATATAAAATCACATCTACAGCAAATGTTAGCAATCTGTCACAAAGATCATTCTTTTTAACCATTTTTTTCTTTTCTCTTGTTACTTTGAATTTGAGATTTGGGACTTGGATTTTATATAGCCGTGGCCGCATCAATCTGACATAACAGCTCTTCATCAGTATAATGCTTCAGTGAAATTGCTGCAGTTGGACATACCGCGTTGCAAAGACCGTCTCCTTTGCAGAGGACAGGATTAACAGTAGCCTTTTTGCCTTTTGGTGTATCATGAAACGCTATCGCACCATAGGTACAAACAGAGATACATGCACCGCATGCTACACAATCCTTCTCCTTTACATCGCACACAGAACCGGAAGCTGTAACTGTTTCCTGTGAAAGAATAGTCCCGGCGCGTCCGGCAGCCCCAAGAGCCTGGGTTATTACTTCCGTTATATGCTTTGGATAGTGAGCCATCCCACAACAAAAGACTCCGTCTGCAGCAAAGTCAACGGGTCTTAATTTTACATGGGCTTCCTGAAAAAATCCATCCTGGTTCATTGTTACCTTGAACAATCGTGCTACATCCAGGCTTCCTTGTGAAGGAATAACGGCTGCAGCCAGTGTAACGACATCGGCATCTATGGCAAGCCTCTTACCTAAAATCGGATCCAGTACACTGACACGTAAAATTTCTTTACCCTCTTTTGTTAAAGTTTCCACCAGGGGCTTATCTTCCGGCTCATACCGGATAAATTTTACATCTTTGTCAGCCGCATCGCGGTAATAATCTTCACTAAATCCATAGGTTCTCATATCTCTGAAGAGAATGTAGATTTCCAGTTTAGGATTTATCTCTTTTAGTTTCAGGGCATTTTTAACAGAATGGCTACAGCATACCCGGCTGCAGTAGTTTCTGTCTTCCTGTCTGCAGCCAACACACTGGATCATCACCAGTTTCTCGGCGTTTGTCAGGCTTTCTTCTCCCAGTTCAATTTGCTCGCCCAGCTCTACCGAAGTAATTACTTTATCAGTTGTACCATAAAGATATTCTGTAGGTCGGTATACATCTGCACCTGTTGCGAGGATAGCCGCACCGTGTTTTATCTCTTTGATTCTGCCTTCAGATTTTACAGTGGTGATGAAATTACCCACATAGCCTGAAACCTCTGTGATTACGGCATCATGCGATACATAGATTAAAGGATGCTGATACACTTTACGTATCAAATCTTTTAAATATTCCTGCACATCCATGCCCTCCAGGGTAGTAGGAATTCTCAGCGCCATTCCTCCCAGCTTTGATTCCTTTTCCAGCAGGTGAATCTCAAATCCCTGGTTGGCTAAACTCAGGGCGCTTGTCATCCCGGCAACACCTCCGCCTACTACTAAGCCGGTCTTGTTGACGGGCAGATCAAATTCCTCCAGGGGTTCCAGATTAGTGGTCCGGGCTACCGACATCCTGACGATGTCCTTTGCTTTTTGTGTCGCCTCTTCCTTTTGTTTCGAATGCACCCAGGAGCAGTGCTCCCGGATATTGGCCATGTCGAAGAAATATTGATTGATTCCCCCTTCCCGAAGTGTATCTCTAAACAGCGGCTCATGCGTTTTGGGAGTACAGGCGGCGACAACCACGCGGTTGAGTCCTTTTTCCCTGATTGTATTCGATATTTGCTGCGCGGCATCCGTGGAGCATATAAAAAGTCCCTCTTCCGCATGAACCACATTGTCAAGGGTTTTTGAATACTCAACCAGGGAAGGAATGTTAACGACCCGTCCGATATTGGCACCACAATGGCAGGCAAAGACACCTATCCTGACCTCTTCTTCAGAGACATCCCTCTCCTCCGGATAAATACGTTCTTTGGATAGATTTCCGCGTCTGGATCTCAACAATTCACTTGTGAGTGCAGTCGCCCCACTTGCGCCAACCACCGACTCGGGGATATCAATAGGAGCATCGAAAGCGCCGCTGACAAAAACTCCGGGGCGGGTGGTCTCGATAGGATTTACGGGATTGGTTTTGCAAAATCCGTGAGAATCGAGTTCAATGCCGAAGGTATTTGCCAGGTTCTTTGCATCAGCAGGAGGATTCATTCCGATACCCAAAACAACCAGGTCAAACTCATCTTCCTTCACACCATCATCGTCAGTTGCGTATTTTATCGTTACATTCTTGGTTCCCGGAATCTCTTTTCCGACAGTGACATAGCTTCTGATGAATTCAACTCCGGGAAGATTCTCTGCCCGTTCGTAGAAGCGTTCAAAATCCTTGCCGTAGGACCGGATGTCATTATGGAATATAGTTGCCTGTGTATCGGCATCATGGTCTTTCGTCAGGATCACCTGCTTCTGGATATAGGTGCAGCAGACCGATGAGCAATAGCTGCTGCCACCCGGGATATGTTGCCGGGAGCCAACACAGTGAATCCAGGCTATCTTATGAGGATGATTGTTGTCGGATGGGCGCCTTATCTCTCCTTCAAAGGGACCTGTTGAACAAAGCAACCGTTCAAAATCAAGACTGGTGACCACATTTTCAAACTTGCCATAGCCATAGTCACCTCTTAAACCCGGGTCAAATACCTCGTATCCTGGAGCCAGAACTATCGCTCCTACCTTTATTATGCGCTTCTCCGCCTGTTGATGCAGGTCAATGGCATTGTTTTTACAAACACTGACGCAAATAGAACATTTCTTGTCTTTCAGGAAATGGCAACTTTCATCTATATACGGAACAAGAGGAACTGCCTGAGAGAAGTATATATGAATGGATTTATTCGAGGAAATGTCTTGATTAAACGGATCCGGGATGTTAACCGGGCAGTACTCTGAACACACAGTACAACCCGTGCACTTATCCTCTATGACGTACCGGGGCTTTTTATTCAGAGTTACGGTGAAGTCGCCTGCTTCTCCTTCAACATTGTCAACTTCGGTATAGGTCAGAATTTCTATGTTGGGATGTCTGTCACATTCAATAAACTTGGGAGATTCAATACACATTGAGCAATCGTTGGTAGGAAAGGTCTTGTCAAGCTGAGCCATCTTGCCGCCAATGGCAGGTGCTTTCTCAACCAGATAGACCTTAAACCCGGTAGTGGCAAGATCAAGCGCGGCCTGAATACCGCTGATCCCTCCACCTACAACGATCACATCTCCTATGTTCTGTTCTTTCACGTCTCTATAATTCAAATTTCAAGTCCCAAGCCCCAAATTTCAAGTCCCAAGCCCCAAATTTCAAGTC
>CALCGJ010000023.1 GCA_937900965.1 uncultured Bacteroidota bacterium
GTAGTCTTGGTGAGCCGTTACCTCACCAACAAACTAATGTCACGCATGCCCATCTAAAACCGCCGGAGCTTTAATTATAATATGATGCCATATCATAATGTTATGAAGTATTAATCCCGATTTCTCGGGGCTATCCTCCAGTTAAAGGTAGGTTGCATACGCGTTACGCACCCGTGCGCCACTCGCCACCAGGTATTGCTACCCGTGCTGCCGTTCGACTTGCATGTATTAGGCCTGCCGCTAGCGTTAATCCTGAGCCAGGATCAAACTCTCCATAGTAAAAGGAAATTATTGATCTTCTCAGGTTAATTATTCCAAAGAAATTAATAGTATTTCTGGGATATTTGCTACTTATTCTTTACTTCAGACTTTCAAAGAACTTGATCTATATTCACCCGGTTAGCCGGAATAGATTTCTAAATTCGGACTGCAAAAGTACAACCATTTTCTCACTATGCAAAATATTTTTCAAAAATCATTCAGAAAAATTAATTGCAATCACCCCTTTTATCACTGTTTAACTCGTAAACACCTGGTCTTCCTGCAGTTTTCCAAAGAACGTTACACTCAGTGTGTAAATTGGAGTGCAAAAGTACAGAAAATATTTAATCAGACAACACAATGAATGAAAATATTTTATTGAATTATGCTATGCCCTTGAAAATGAGTCTTCATTCGGAAAATATTTTTTGATCCTTGTACGATAAATCTCATTTCTGGTTACCTTTGCATAGATTTAAAAGCCTTTTTATATAATATTATGTACCGAAATTGCCTCCTCATACTCTTCTTACTCTCATTCTCATGGACAGGGCTTTCCCAGAATCCGGATTCCATTACAGTAATCCCTATGGCAACTGCACAAACCGATACAGTGCAAGCTGAAGTTAAAGCAACACGAAAAGCCCGGGCCCAGCGCCCCGACAACTTCTGGCGAAGAGTATCACTTGGTGGAAACCTCGGGTTTCAATTCGGAACCGTAACTGGCTTCAATATCTCCCCGGAAGTCCGGGTCCGGACTATTGATCAGCTATATGTTGGAGTGGGATTCATCTATCAGTATTTCAGGTTTAGTGATTACTATTGGGATACCGTAGACCAGGAATCCATAAGTTATTCTTCCAATACCTTTGGCGGTCGGATCTTTCTCCGCTATTACCTGAGAAGCCTGTTCGACGGATGGGCCGGTAATTTCTTCGCCCATGCCGAATATGAATACCTCCTTTATGTAATACCCTTCGAACAGGATCCAAACGGGAGATATGTGGATATCTACGACTATGCAAAACAAACCTATTCGAAAGGAAGGGAATTGCTTAACATTCACAGTGTCTTTGTGGGTGGTGGTTATTCCCAACCGATCACCAACAGGGTATTCGTCGACTTTCTGATCATGATTAACCTGAACGATAGCCCACTCTCTCCTTATACGAATCCTATCTTCAGGCTGGGAGTAGGCGTGGGATTGTGACGAGGGACGAGAGACGCAGGACGAAAGTAAGGGCGGGTTCCAAACCCGCCCAATGAAAATACACCCAATGAAAAAAAATAGCTGATCTCATGGAAATAAATAATGTAATACAGGAAACTGAAAGCCGGTTCGGCTTTGACGAGACAATCCGGAAGATCCATGAACATGCTGAAAGCTCCGGTTGGAAGATACCTACCGTGCATGATCTGCAGGAGACCCTTCGAAAGAATGATATCGATGTGCAGGAGGTGAAGGTGATTGAGCTATGTAAACCCGAATACTCCGGTACACTGATGAAAGATGATCCCACCAAATTTGTCTCTGCCCTGATGCCCTGCCGAATCTCCGTGTACCGGAAAACTGACGGAAAAACATACGTTTCACGTATCAACTCCGGGATGCTATCCATGCTTATGGGAGGCACCATTGGCCGGGTGATGGGACAGGCCGGTTCAGAGATGGAGGTGATTATGAAGGAGGTGCTGGCAGAGGAGCCGCTGCCGGATTTTTAACTGGATTCTGGATACCGGATGCCTGATGGAGACTTCGTCTGATTGAGCCTGCGGCTGATAGAGCCTGCGGCTGATAGAAGACCTGTGGTCTTGGATAATTCGTAAATCGAAAATCCCCGCCGGACCGTTGGGCAGGGAACCATTCGTAATCACTCCTGCCCCTGAGCACTGTGCCCTGTACCCTGTGCTATCTTTTCGGGGTATGCTTCAGTACGTCAAGCAGCAGGTCCCAGAATTTTCCTGTGGTTGGGATATCAAGCCTTTCATCGGGAGAGTGCGCCCCTTTGATAGTGGGGCCGAAGGAGACCATATCCATGCCCGGGTAGATGGCGCCGATCAGGCCGCATTCAAGACCTGCATGGATTGCAAGTACGGCTGGCTCCTGGTTAAAGAGTTTTTTATACGAGGCAACACTCAATCTCAGGATCTCCGAATCGGGATTGGGTTTCCAGCCAGGGTATCCAACGGTTTGCTTTACTTTCGCTCCGGAAAGGTGAAACAGACTCGCTACCATGTCTCCTACATCCTTTTTTGAAGTTTCAACTGAACTTCTCTGACTTGTGGTGATCACGATTTGGTTCTGCTTCATTTTTACTGAGGCCAGGTTGGTAGAGGTCTCTACAAAGTTGTCAATCTCTTGCGACATTGTGATCACACCGTGTGGACAGGCATAGAGGGCATTCAACAAACGATCCTGTAATCCCATTGTTAGCACAACAGCAGGAAGATTTGTTTTCGAGACTGCAATCTTCAGTTGTGGTTCGGTGATATGAAATTCTCCGGCAAGATCTTTATGAAACGTTTGTGCAAATGTTTCGAACCCTTCAGCAGACCCGGACGGGATCACAATCTGGGCAAATCCTTCCCGGGCCAATGCATTTCGAAGATTCCCGGCATTAAATGAGCTGATGCGGGCATCAAACAGATGAGATGCATTCCATAGAAAACGGTTTATGATCTTCACAGCGTTTCCTCGCCCTTTGCTGATATCATCTCCTGAATGGCCTCCGACCAAACCTGTGATACTAACATCATATGCCTCCTGGTTGGCCGGCAATGCTTCTGTTTCGGTAAGGAATGTTGCAATGGTATCTTTTCCTCCTGCACATCCAATGAAAAGCTGGCCTTCATCTTCCGAATCGAGGTTGATCAGAATCCGTCCCTGGAGAACATCGGGTTTCAATCCGAAGGCTCCGGTCAGTCCTGTCTCTTCATCCATTGTAAAAAGCGCTTCCAGTGGCGGATGAGGAATCTCCTTCGCTTCCAGGAGAGCCAGGGAGGCTGCGATCCCGATACCGCAGTCAGCTCCCAGTGTGGTGCCTGTTGCTTTCACCCAATCCCCATCAATCCGGGGTTTGATCGGGTCTGTAGCAAAGTTGTGATCGGAATCAGAATTCTTTTCTCCTACCATATCCATGTGACTCTGAAGGATTACGGTCTTGCGGTCTTCGAATCCCGGAGAAGCGGGTTTTCGTATGATTACATTCCCAATCTCATCGAGAGTGCCTTCCAGGTGATGATTCGCAGCAAAATCAAGCAGGTATTTCGCTATCTTCTCTTCTTGCTTAGATGGTCTAGGAACCTCGCAAATTTCAGCAAAATAATGCCATAGCCGTTTTGGATGCAGGGAATATAATGGATTGTCCATACAGCAATATTAAGTTTGTAACAGGTACAAATATAGTTTTTTTTACCTTTACCGGGAATTACAAACCGAATCGTGGCCCGAAAAGAGAAAATTAGGAAGATTAAGAAGAAAAAAAGTGATCGTATCCGTTTTGGATTCAGGAGCCTTGCCTTCCGATACAGCATCTTTTTTATCCTGGCTGTGATGCTGATCTTCCTTGTCTCATTCATCTATACCCTTGTCTATACCACCCAGATTCTGGCGAAAGAGGCGGACAACGACATTTCCAAAACCATGGAGCTCACAATTACCCGGCTCGAAAAAACCTTTCAGGAGGCGGAAGAAGTTCCCAAAGTACTTGCCCGGTTTGTGGGGACAGCCGATCCTAACTACAGTGAGATGCGGAAAGTTTTGCAGGGGATCGTGCTCAGTGAACCATATATTTATGGCACCAGCATGGCATTTGAACCCTATGCCTTTCTGAAGGACTCCCTCTATTACGCACTCTATTCTTATCAGGTGGGAACAGAGATCAGAACCAGATTTCTGGGTGGAGACTCCTATAACTATTTTGAAAGGGAGTGGTACAAAAAAGCCAAGGACGAGGGAAAGGCGGTATGGACCGAGCCCTATTATGATGAGGGTGGAGGTGATACCCTGATGTGCACCTACTCAGTTCCGCTTTTCCGCGATGTTAAGGGAAAAGAGACCTTTATCGGGGTACTCACCCTGGATATATCACTCTCGGCTATTGGCAGAGCCATTGCACAAATCAAGGTATATGAATCCGGATATGCATTCCTGGTTTCAGGGGAAGGAGTCATCATTTACCATCCTGACAGTACACTGATCACACAGAATATATTTACGCTTGCCAGTGATTCTATACGTCCACGCTTTCAATCACTGGCCAAACGAATTCAGGACTCATCAGAGGTCAACAAAGTAATCATCCTGGGAAGGACAACCAATACGACGAAGGTGGAACTACTTCCTTCCACCGGGTGGTATCTGGTCGTTGTCTTCCCGGTGCTGGAGGTCTTTGGAGATCTCCTGGATTTCCTGAAGTATCTTGGGATAATCTTCCTTTTCAGCATTCTGGCAGTATTCATTGTCACGATCCTGATCACCCGTCGATTGACGAAACCCCTGCGAAAGCTGGTGAAGGCAACCCACCAAATCGGGCAGGGCGACTTCGATCTGGAACTTCCCCGCGTAAAACGAAGGGACGAGATAGGTGTGCTCGCCAATTCTTTCACTGTAATGCTCGATAAACTCAAAGAGCACATAGCATCATTGCAGAAGACCACTTCAGAAAAAGAGAAGATCGAAAGTGAACTAAATATTGCCCATACCATCCAGATGGGAATGCTCCCGAGGGAGTTTCCTCTGCGCTCTGAGTTTGAACTTTTCGCTGTACTTGATTCGGCCCGGGCAGTTGGAGGCGATCTCTACGATTTCTTCTTCCTGGATAAAGACCACATGTTCATTTCCGTTGGTGATGTCTCCGGAAAAGGGGTGCCTGCCTCGCTTTTTATGACGGTGGTGCGAACACTGTTTCGCTCCAGGACTATGGACGGCCAACCGCTTCATCAGATCATGGCGCTGATTAACAAGGAGTTGTGTAAGGATAATCCCAACGTAATGTTTGTTACAATGGTATCGGGGATTATCAACCTGAGAACCGGAACCATTGATTTGTGTAACGCCGGACATAATCTTCCACTGATTATGGACCGGGAAGGGGAGGTGCGCAGGATGGACCTTTTCTCAGCTATTCCACTTGGAATAAAAGAGTATCATGGATATAAAACAGAGAAAATCCAGCTTAAACCGGGTGACCGCCTGGTTCTTTATACTGATGGTGTAACAGAGGCCTTAAATGCAAAAGGAGAGTTTTACAATGAAAGCTATCTGAAGGAGGTACTTCATGAACACAGGAGAGCTGACGTACCAACCCTGGTGAAGAAGGTTGTTGATTCGATCCATCAGTTTGCATTGGATGTCGAGCAGGCCGATGATATCACAATGTTGATCCTTGGTTACCAGAAGAGCAGCGAATCTGCGGAAGTTCCGCTGGAGAGGAAATCAATACAGCTCCCAAATCAATTGGAAAAGCTGCATACGATAGTTGAAACAGTAGAAGAGATCTCCCGTGATTGGAATATCTCATCGAAAGCCAGCATGGAGTTAAACCTTGTTTTGGAGGAACTCTTTACAAACATTGTCTTTTATGCCTTCACGGATAAGAAGGAGCATTTGATTGATATTACATTCAGCCTTTCATCTTCCGGAATTCTGGAAGTTGTGCTCGTCGATGACGGCAAATATTTTGACCTGATCGAGGCCTCTGAAGAGGTGAACCTCGACGCCGCTCTGGAGGAGCGGAAAGTAGGCGGACTTGGTATCCACTTTGTCAAACAGGTGATGGATGAGATGAGTTATGAGCGAAAGAGAGGGAAGAATGTGGTTACCCTGAGAAAGTATATTAAATAACATTAGATACAGATATGGAAATAACAGAAAAAAAAGCAGAGAATTGTACTGTAGTTAGCATTAACGGCCGGTTGGATACGACTAATTATTCTGTATTGGAAAAGAAGCTGATGGAGTTGATTGATGCCGGCGACATCAGATTGTTGGTCAACCTGTCAAACATGGACTATGTTAGCAGTAGCGGACTGCGCATCCTGCTGATGGCCCTGAAACGGATTACAATGGCCAAAGGTAAATTCACCCTCTGCAGCCTGCAGGAGAACATCCAGGAGATTTTTGAGATATCCGGCTTTACGAATATTTTTGAGATCTACCCGAATGAAGAGGAAGGTCTGAAGGCGTTCTAGATCCTGGTTGCTGGATCCTGGATGCTGGATGCTGGATGCTGGATCCTGGATCCTAGATCCTAGATCCTGGATCCTAGATCCTGGAGGTCTTTTCTTCATCCAGCAACCAGCATCCAGGATCCAGCATCCAGCATATGGCGACTTATATACACTTCACCGACCCCACATCTCTTGAGATAGAGAAGTTCCTTCAGGAGATTCCTACCTGTCCGGGAACCTGCTTCTTTATTGACATCAACAAGTCGACCGATCTGAAATATACGGGGGGATTGCCTGACTGGGGGAGGAAGCTCAACAATACGTTCAATTTCATCTCATTGCTGAATGATTTTCCGGATAATATTGTCAAGGGAATAGGTGATGAGATCATGCTGTTCATTCCGGATGATAAGTTAAGGGAGAAAAAGACGATACAATCCTATTATCATCTTCTGGAGGAGATCTATTCAACCGTGTACAACATACGCTGTTTTCCTTTACCTGAGATGTTCCTTAGATGCAAGGTTTCCATTCATTACTGTACGGAAGTCTATAATATAACCTTTTTTAAAGATGCTAATGACTACTACGGTAAAGATATTGATCTGACAGCAAGGCTAATGACAAAAGCTGTGGAAAACAGGATCGTGCTGAGTGAGAAGTTTTTTGTAAAAGTACAGAGCGACCTGGTGAACCTGGGTCTCCCGCTGAACTATGGCTGTCTTTCGAAGGTTTCCGGAAAGTTCCTGGAACAATTCAGGGGTGTGCCGGAGAGTACGGAATACAGGATTCTGGATACTGGATCCTAGATCCTAGATCCTGGATACTGGATACAGGATACAAGAAACCAGACACTTGAAACTTGAAATTTGAAACCTGAAACTAACTCAGTATGATCTGGACCTACATTATCATCGTCTTGACAGCCCTCCTTTCGGGCTCGGTGGTGTTCCTTTTCAAGCACGACAACACCCTGGTACTGAAACTGTTATTGGCTTTCAGCGGGGCATTCCTGATTGGGATTACCTTTCTGAATCTCATTCCCGAGGTATATGAGGAGCCGGTGGAATACACCGGGCTGTTTATCCTGCTGGGATTTCTCCTCCAACTGGTACTGGAGCTCCTGACAAGAGGTGCTGAGCACGGTCATGAGCACGATTGCAACAACTGTCATAAGGAAGATCATATCTCTCCGGTCCTGTTAATGCTGGGATTATGTATTCATGCTTTTCTTGAGGGGATCCCTATTGTCCCCTCTTTTGATCCTGAGACCCGGAATATACTTGTCACAGGAATCGTCATCCATAACATCCCCATTTCCCTCACCCTTGTCACCCTCTTTCTGCATTACGGCATGAAGAGAACCAAAGCTATAGGTTTACTGCTGTTATTTGCCCTGATGACACCTCTGGGTTCCGTTATCAGCCGGTTTATCCAGGAAGCCACCCTGAATGACATTTCACATTACTTCAACTATGCAATGGCATTGGTGATTGGTATTTTCCTGCATGTTTCAACCTCCATCCTGTTTGAAACCGAGGAGAACCACCAGTACAACATTCGCAAATTCCTGACGGTTATTCTCGGTTTGGCTGTTGCCTTTGCCATCACATTCTTTGGCCATGCTCATTAAAAATTCCTTTGACAGAGAAAAAAAACTTATTACTTTTGCAACCCCAAATTCAACGTTAGAATTGATTTCGTACTTTGTACTTCTAATTTCCAGTTCGTACTTCGTACTTCTGATATCTAACTTCGAACCGCCCAGATGGTGAAACTGGTAGACACGCTACTTTGAGGGGGTAGTGCCCTTACGGGTGTGCAAGTTCGAGTCTTGTTCTGGGCACCTGATTAAAATTAAAAACCTCTGTGAATCAAATATTCACAGAGGTTTTTTTATTGCAGAGTCAGAATTCGTGTCAGTATAATTTCCGTTTGAGGATGACAAGCCTTCTGCAATGTAGATGATAGTTGAAAGTTTATATTACCAATCAATTTCTTTCCGGTCCTTATAGAACTTTCCTGTGGGATTGCCCTCTTCCGTAGCAAGCCAAACCACGGAGTCTGCTCCTTCGCTCACAGAACGGGTGGCATTTGGCCCTCCCATATCTGTTTTTACCCAACCAGGACAAATTGCATTAACGCTTATTCCCCTCTCTTTCAGCTCATTAGAAAGCATGATAGTCAGGGCGTTGAGGGAGGATTTTGACAAACTGTATCCTGGATAATATCCAGTTAAACTTTCCAATGCCCCCATTCCACTACTGATGTTGATAATCTTCCCGTTGTCACTATTTTGTAATAACGGAATAAAAACCTGAATCATTCGCCATGCACCATAGAAGTTTGTTTCCATAATGTGTTTTACGTTTGCAAGTAACACCTCCTCCGCACCACTGTGTTGAGCAACGATACCCGTTTTACGCAACACAGGAACAATAACCTGAAACAGGTTCGTTGCCCCGGATACGTGTTTCTCAACAAACTTTTTAGCTCTTGATAAAAGAGGTTTTTTATGATCAGGTTCTACTTCCCCCACTCCTGCGTTGTTGATTAATATATCCAGTATTCCAAACTCGTTTTTGATAAACTCAACCAGTTTTAGGATACTCTCTTCATGAGTTACATCAAGCTGTTTGACAATTACATTCCCACTAAACGACCTGGCGGCTTTCATACCGTTTTCAATATTTCTCGTCCCAAGTATAACCCTGTATCCATGTACATCCAGCTGTCTGCAGATTTCCAGCCCGATCCCCCTGTTCCCACCTGTTACTAATACTGTTCTCATTTAATTTCGTTTAAATAGTCTCTTCCAGATTTTTGAATAAATCCGTAAACCAAGAAGATACGCCATCTTAATTAACAGATCCCTATTTTGAAGCGGATATTTCATGATTGATGCAAGCATATTTCGACTGAAATGATGGCAGCAACTATTACAATACACATGATATCTGTCGTTCCGTAAATCATTCCTGATCCCTGAGGTTGCTTCGGACCATAATTTAAGTAATCCAAGATGTCGGTTTTCATGAATGGTGATATTGGCGTTTGCCAAACCACAGGGTTGTATCCCTCCGTAATAACTGATGTCGATAATGGCATATAAATCCCTGCAGTAGAATTTCTTAAGAACATCATGAAAGAACCAGTTGCCATTTTGGGATGCAATATTCATTAAGTAATAGTGGATCCAGGGTAAAAGCCTGTACACATTTGTACTGATCAGATGCGATCGCTCAAATCGAAGTATTTTTTTTAGTTCAGACATTAACTTGTCCAACTCGTCAATACTTACATTTAGTTGCGATTTATTATCAATTGCAGGGCGTTCAGGGTAGTTGGAATGATAAATTATCGGTTGGAACAAAACTTGTTGAACGCCCATTTCATAAGCTACAGTAAAGAAGTTATATAAATTATGATAATTGAATTTTGAAACGGCAGTTAACAGGGTGACAGGAATTTCCTTTTCGCTTAATTTTTGTATAGATTTTAGTGCGTTTGGAAGTGCAGCAGGTGTACCACGTGTATGTGACTGAATCGACTCCTGAAATGAGTCAATGGAGATATTAATTTCAGACTTACATTCTTTTAACGTTGTTAAATCACTCTCGCTGAGTTGGTGAGCTGTCATTCCATTTGTTGTAATGGAGCACCAGACACGCCTTGTCCCGGCATAAGCAACGATCTCTATCAGGTCTTTGAACAAAAACGGTTCACCACCACATAATGAAATCTTACGGATTTTATTAATGGCCATCTGGTCGATGATCCAATGTAAATCATCAGTAGTTAATAATTTCCCACCCGATAACTCTATTCCATTTCCAATTTCACAATAGATGCAATACTGGTTGCACTTGTTCGTAAGATTGACCGTTACCATACTGGGTTTAGATCGTAGGAAGCCCTGAGCCAGTAACTCAGGCAGATAGTTTCTTATTATTTTGGAACTCATGCTACTTTTTCCTGCAACGTCATTTTCATCTCGGATAACACGATTTGATAAAATTGGTTCATTTGAATGCCAATAGAATCAACTTCATAATTCAACATTGCCGCTTTTCGAGCATTCTCACCAATTTTCCTGCACAAAGATTCTGAGACCGCACACCTGCAAATCTGCTTAGCAAACTCCTCCGGGCTGTCAGCGATAATGATACTCTCATTGTTTATCGCGGAAATACCCTGTGCTCCCACTGAGGTTGATATGATCGTTTTCCCCAGGGCCATCCCCTGAAGAATCTTTACCCGTATTCCGCTGCCAGAGAGAAGCGGGACAATCATTATCGCTTTATCTTTCTGGTATGTTGTGGCATCTTCAACAACACTTTCAACAATAAGGTTTCTGCTGTTTCTTTTAATAAACCAACCCGGCATATTCCTGCCTGCAATGCAAATACGAATATTTGGCATAGTTACTAAAACCAATGGGAATACCTTCTCTATAAACCATTTTAATCCTTGGCTGTTTGGTCTCCAATCCATCGATCCCAGGTGATAAACGATTGGAAAATCCATGTATTGGTAAGTGTTATCAGTTTTTGCCAGACACGAAAAATCAATTCCCATCGGAATTGTTGAGGCATAGGCTTTACTATTGGCTTCCATGAAAAAATCTTCATCTTGCTTGGTCAGTGCCATGATTCCATCCACTTGTGATGCCATATGACGCTCAAACCGTTCAAGTTTCAATACTTCAAGACCCAAATATTTCTGCAGGAGTCGGTGCTTAAGCTTTCTACTGTATTCTTTCCATACCCGGTACTCAACATTCTGCGCTCTCAGAATGACTTTTGCTTTGGATAATCTTCTGATATCAACCAGATAGTGACATAAATAGAGGTGCTCAAGTTGAATGATATCAAAATCCTCCTGTTTTAGGATCTCAACAAGCCTGTGTTTGAAAGATGTGGAATAAAACCGCTTCGCAAAATAGGACACATGACTAAAAATAGTCCAAAAGGCATGAAATAGGTTTACTCTATTGTCAACAGTGACAGATTCTAACCGGGTTTTCTTCAAAAAATTCACTGGCATCAAATCTATATCCCCTGGAGCTTTCATCGTGTCCATTGCCAGTATTTTAAGATTTATACCCTGGCTTAATATGCTTAATGAACTGGAATAAATTGAACAGGCGCCGCCATCATGCATCGGGAAAGGCATTTTATGATATAATTGCAGTACCTTCATGAAACCTCTATATCTATATGCTGTTAAACGGTTTGATTATTCTGCGACAATTGTTTTATAGAATCGGTTATGTATGTGATCTCTTCAAAGCTGATATCATGGTATAGAGGAAGGCATAGGATCTTATCTGATATCTCTTCAGCTACAGGTAAATCAACAGTTTTATACATACTGAATTCGGGAAAATCACTCACTAAAGGATGAAAATATTTCCTCGTAGAGATCCCCTTTTTCTCAAAGTGGTCAGCTAAATCATTCCTCCCTCTACCAAACACAACAGGATCAATAATAACAGGGAAATAGGTATAGTTATAATCCACACTACTCCTGGACGCCAGAATCTCAATACCCTTTATCCCTGCCAGTTGGTTAAGATAAATGTTGGTGGCATTTTTTCGCAAGTTGATTATGTTGTCTATATGGTTTAATTGTACCATTCCGATGGCGGCCTGGATCTCATTCATTGTAGCATTCAATCCTGAACATAAGTTATCCAGACCATTATCCAGCCTGATATTTTTCAATGCATCGATATGTTCTTTCATTACACGGTCGCCACAAACAATTGCTCCTCCTTCAATAGTATTAAACACTTTAGTTGCGTGGAAGCTAAGTACAGCAAGGTCTCCGAATTGACAAACCGGGATCCCTTCCAGCTTCACACCGAAACAGTGTGCAGCATCATACACGGTTTTTATATTGTACCTTGTGGCAACCTCATGGATACCATGAACATCACAAGGATTTCCGAAAATGTGTACCGGCATAATGGCGCTGGTATCCGGGGTAATTGCTGCCTCAATCTTGTCAGCATGAATGTTCAGGTCTGACCGGTAGATGTCTGCAAAAACCGGTGTCAGATTATTCCAGTAGATTGCTTGGATCGTAGCAATGGAAGTAAAAGGCGTTGTTATGACCTTCCCCTTCAGGTTAAGTACTTTAAGTGCAAAAATCAGGGCCAGTGTTCCGTTGGCAAATAAACAGATATTTTCTACTCCCAGATACTTGCACAAGGCTTCTTCAAACTCTACATGGATTGGGCCTGTGTTCGTCAGTTGTCGTGATTCCCAAATCCTGGTCAGGTACGGTTCAAGTTCCTTCCGATCAGGTATTGATGGCCGCATGAGCAAGATATTTCTTTCCTTTTCTGATTTATTCATTATGGTTGATATCATTCGGAAACACCTGTCATGATCTTTTCATCCTTGTTTGGAAATTAATCTTCAAATAAATCCTGTTAAAGGTTAAAATCACCATCGAAACAACGTAATAAACGGTAATCCTGAAGAGGTTGTTTAAATTCGAGAATATGGTCAATCGACGGGCAATGATACTAATGAGAATGCAGATCGAAAGGATGGCGAACACAACTGCAGCGTATGTATCTGCAGGAGAAAGGATTGCAAGGAAAAGATAAAATAGCACAACTGTTGGCGGAATCAACAGTCTCAGGTATTTATGCCATAACAACATGATTCTAAGTTTGAACGGCATGTTCCCAACAAGGTCTTTCCTGATAAGTATTTGAAGCAATCCCTGCAAATAGCGTTTACTCCTGTTACAATTGTATAGGCTAATGAAATCATCATCCACTATCCTGCACTTCTCCATCAAAACGATCTTTTTCTTTTCAAGTATCTTCAGACTTAAGTACAAATCGTCCAGGATAATATTTTCACCTATCTCTTGATAGCAACTTTTCCTTATGGCATATAATGGGCCATACACACCGATCAGGTTACCTGTCCGGCTTTCACATTTCTTGATGAAATTTTCGTGTTTTCGCAGGAACGACAGATGGTTCCCATTATCGAGACAGGAGATAAAACCTGAAACCCCACCCACTTCATCGTCTTCCAGGGGAGCAATGATCTCTCTAAGAAAGTCTCCGGTAAACCGTTGTCTCTGGTCGCAAAAAACGACGGAATCATACCTGGCAGCCTTTACACTCATGTTCATCGAATTGGGAATTCCCAGATGTTCGTTTTTTAGCATGAGTTTTAACTTAAATTTTTCTTGTAGAGATTCCAGTAGTTCCTGGGTACCGTCAGTACTGTGATCATCAACCACAATGAATTCATATTTTTGAAAATGCTCAAGTTCACGATTCAGAAGTTCTATTTTCTCCTGAATATATACTTTCCCATTAAAGGTCAGGAGTATCAGTGAAACAGACTGCTCCTTAACAGACCTATCCTGAACCGGGGGGGTGTATTTAGGAGAAACCATCAAATATACCGGGTACAAAAGGTATAGCAGGATGATGCATCCCGTTATGAGCAGAATTACAATCATTTCAGCGTTAAATATTATGCTTCTTCACCAACTTCAGGGAATAAACAGATTTCAATATCATATAAATCCTCTCCCCAATAGCTGCAGGTAGGATTTTCTGAATTAGTCTCGCCGATTCTTTGGCATAATCAAATAATAAGCTTTTCTTATCCTTGTTACTGTAAAAACCTTCCTTCTTTACAAGCCTGATGGCTTCCAACCTATCATCATATGGAAACTCAGGAGTTTCAAATACAATTCTGGGCTCCACAGAATGAAAATCATGGATTTTTTTTGCAAGAAACGTCCCATGGTTTTCTACATAATCCCATTGTGCCGTCCCTTTGAATGGAAGAATGGTGTAAAAATTTGAATAATCACATCCTGAACTCTTGGCAAACTCAATTGACTCTTTAACCGTCTCAAGTGTATCGTACGGACTCCCAATAACAAACTGAGATAATACTTCAAGACCTGCTTTCTTTAACATTGAGATACCACTCTTTAGTTTTTCGATGTCTGTCGCCTTATTCATCTTTATAAGGATCTTATCATTGGCCGATTCTATCCCAATAGCAACATTATAACATCCTGCTTCTTTCATCTTATTCGCGAGATTCTGGGTCATAATATCAGCTCTGAGGGATACTGACCATAGTATCTTTATCTTCTTCTTGATTAATTTATCGCAAAAGTCTTCGACCCATTTAAGATCCGCGTTAAAACTATTGTCACCGAAAACAAAGATTTTCTTTCCATAATTTGTTAGCAGAAATTCAATCTCCCTGATTACATTCTCTACCCCGCGTTGCCTGAAACTGTGGTTCCAGATGGAACTCGAATTACACCAGGCACATGCATACGGACAGCCTCTGCTGGTAACCATCCTGTGTAAAGGGTATCTGTCCATAGGAAAGAGATCATAAGCTGGAAAAGGAATCTCATCCAGCTTGCTAATTTTCTCCCTTGGATTATTTTTTATAATCTCCCCGATCTCATTTTTATAGATTATCCCTTTTATATCCTGGAGTTCTTTCCTGCCTTTCAGGTGATCGATCAGTTCGCAGAAGGTGTTTTCACCCTCACCATATACTGCATAATCCACTGGGGTTTCTGTAAAAATTTCTTCCTGAATGGTCGTCACATAAGGTCCTCCAACACAAACAGGCACTCCTGGAAAGGTCTCTTTAATCTTCTTGAACAGTGCAATTACTTCAAAATATACAGGCGAAAATACCGTCATTCCAATCAGGTCAAAGTTCGATGCAAAAAACCTTTTAGTCTCCTTTCTACTTGCAACCCTTGTGTCAAGAACCTGAAAACACAGATCGTCATGCTGTGCCCTTGCATAAGAAACAAGGTAACTCAGTCCCAGGTGGACCGTTTTGTACCTTCTGTCTTTATTTGGGAAAATCAGGCCAATTTTCATAGAGATAGTTTAGTTGGCTCAATACAATATACAAGTTACTACTATAATTACAATAGTTAGTAGGCTCTGAATTTATAAGATAGGGCCTTGATAACACATTGACTTTTTTTATCCAGCGTTCATATTCATTCTCATATGATAAAAGTAGGCAAATAACCAACTAAATCAGTAGCAAGTTAGCAATATTCCTCCTGAGTCCCTAAATCTGACATTACTATGATACTCAATGTCAGATCATCCCTCCCCCAACCTTGTCCGGAAAATCACTCCTCCCGATACTCCAAAATACAAC
>CALCGJ010000024.1 GCA_937900965.1 uncultured Bacteroidota bacterium
CCAACTCCCCGAATGAACTGTACATCGGTGAACGGAAACTAACCCGCGATTGGCAATAATTGTAACCACTGAAAAAAAACAAGACCTATGTCAAAATATCTGAAATTTGAAACTCCTGCGCAAAAGCAGGCTACCGACCTGAAAAGCGTTTATGGTTTACAAAATCATGGTTTGGTCCATCTCGACAGGGTATACTGGAATCTCCCTGAACCTGCCCTGTATGAAGAGGCTGTTTTCAGGAATGAAGGCAAGATTGTAAACGGAGGACCCCTTCTTGTACATACAGGAAAATGGACCGCCAGGGCTGCAAACGAAAAGTACTTTGTCAAGGAATCCACCACCGAAGATAAGATTGACTGGGGGAAAAACAACCGTCCGATGACTCCTGAGAAATTTGACGGGATATTCAGCCGGTTACAAGCCTTTCTGCAGGGTGAAGAGCTATTTGTTCAGGATGTCTACGTGGGAGCTGATCCCGATTACCAGATGCCTATCCGGATCATCACCGATACGGCCTGGCAGAGTCTGTTTGCAAGGAACATGTTCCTGACCTTAAAAACGCTGGAACAGCATAAAACGCATATTCCCAACTTTACTGTGATCGCCTCACCCTCTTTCAAACTGGATCCCAGGATCGACGGCACAAACAGTGAAACAGCTATCGTTATTGATTTCTCCAAGCGGCTGGCTATAGTAGCCAACACCCAATACGGGGGTGAGATCAAAAAGTCGATATTCACCATCATGAATTTCCTGATGCCAATACAGGAGATCATGTCGATGCATTGTTCGGCAAATGTTGGCAAGAAAAATGATGTTGCTCTCTTTTTTGGGTTAAGTGGAACAGGGAAGACCACACTCTCAGCCGATCCAAACAGAAAACTGATAGGTGACGATGAACACGGTTGGAGCGATGAGAGTGTCTTCAATTATGAAGGAGGCTGTTATGCCAAAGTGATCCGTCTCTCTGCAGAGAATGAACCGGAAATCTATGCTTGTACCCAACGGTTTGGAACCATCCTTGAGAATGTGGTTTTTGACCATCCTTCACGAAGGATAGATCTGGATGATGAACAGATTACGGAAAACTCCAGGGCATCTTATCCGATGGATTTTATCCCCAACTCTATCCCGGAAAAGATGGTCAAGGCTCATCCGAAAAATGTCATCTTCCTCACCTGTGATGCCCAGGGGGTATTGCCTCCTATTTCGCGGCTGGATATGAACCAGGCCATTTATCATTTTATCAGCGGATATACATCGAAAATTGCCGGTACCGAACTGGGGCTGGGCATTGAACCTGAAATCGCTTTCAGTGCCTGTTTCGGGGCTCCCTTCATGGTTCACCACCCATATCTGTATGCAGATTTGTTACGAAAGAAGATCGAAAAACATGGAGCAAAAGTGTGGCTTGTGAATACCGGATGGGTGGGAGGTAAATTTGGTGTAGGCAAACGGATCAGTATCCGCCATACACGTAATATGCTCAATGCTGTGCTCGATGGAGAACTCGATAATGTTGAATTCAGAAAGGATAAACTGTTTAACTTTGATATTCCCGTAACCTGTCCGAATGTTCCTGAAGATGTTCTGGATCCGGAAAATGCGTGGGGAAATAAAAAAGAGTACTGGATGAAATATGATGCACTGGCTTCCCGCTACATTGAAAACTTCAAGATGTTTACAGATGGATGTCCTGAAGACATTATGAATGCCGGGCCAAAACGCCTCAAAAAGTAAATTTTGCAAATTCATGGTAAAAATTTATACAAAAGGCGGTGATCTGGGTGAGACCTCTCTCCTGAACGGGACACGGGTTTCAAAAAGTCACAACCGGGTGGAAGCCTATGGGACGCTGGATGAGCTGAATTCGTTTATCGGCGTTCTCAGGGATCACCTGGAACCGGCACACTATCGTGAGATCCTCCTCCGGATTCAGGAGAATCTCTTTACTGCCGAAGCCCATATAGCTGTAGATCCTGAAAAAAAAGCCGAAGGTTTGCCTGAATTGGATGAAGAGGAGATCCTCATTCTGGAAAAAGAGATTGATCAAATGACTTCTGAGTTACCTCCTCTGAATTCTTTTATACTTCCTGGAGGAGATCCTCATGTTTCAAGATGCCATGTTGCAAGAACTGTTTGCCGGCGTGCAGAACGGACGGTAATACGCTTACATAGAGAATCTTCCGTATCACCTGTTATCATTCGCTATCTGAATCGGTTATCAGATTACCTCTTCGTTCTGGCCCGAATGTTGGGAAAAGAGTTCAATTCTGAAGAGATTACCTGGCCCCGAAAACGATGAGGTGAAAATTTGCCTTGACTTTTTGATTTATTTTTTTATACTTTTGCAAAAAATCCAAAGCAGACCATATGTACTGGACATTAGAACTAGCTTCAAAATTGGAAGATGCTCCCTGGCCTGCTACCAAAGATGAACTCATCGACTGGTCCATCAGGACCGGAGCCCCGCAAGAAGTAATTGAGAACCTTAAAGAGATTGAGGACGAAGGAGAGACCTACGAGCGGATAGAAGACATCTGGCCTGATTATCCCACCAAAGACGATTTCTTTTTTCATGAGGATGAATACTGAACTTCCTGCTCATTCTGCATTCCACTGAAAAAACTGAACTGGACCTTCCCATACTCCCTCAATTGATCAAATGAAGGATCATCTGAAAAATCATACTTCTCAGAATGCTCCAGGATGAAGATCCCTGTGGGTTTTACAATTCCTGAAGAGCGGATCAGGTCAGGCAACTTCTCAATTCCATCCATTCCAAAGGGAGGATCAGCAAAGACCAGATCCACACTATCCCATGCTTTCTTCTTCAGCAATACCATTACATTCATCCGGATAGCCCTGAAACCTTCCAGTTTGAATTTTTCTGCAGTTTGATTAATGAATTCGACACAGCGCCGTTCAATATCAACGGCAAGTACGGTGGGTGATCCCCTCGAAGAAAACTCGAAAGCAATATTACCGGTACCTGAGAATAGATCCAGGACACTGGTTTCAGAAAAATCTATCAGGTTATTCAATACGTTAAATAAACCCTCTTTGGCATAATCGGTAGTAGGTCTGACGGGAAGACTGGCCGGTGGATTTATTCTTCGACCTTTGTGTTGACCGCTTATAATCCGCATTGGTTCAGGTTTAGCAAAGGATAGTAGGCATGTTGCGGAATCTCATTGAATACGAAACTGTATTCATACCCCGGATTTCTTTTTGCAAACTCCACGCGACGAAGGTATTTGAAGATCAGAGTATATATCTGTGTATTCCGGGTTATCCGGCCCATCAGCACAACCTCAGCCTGGTCCTGACTGAACCCGAGTTGCTCCATGGCGAATATGGTGAAATATACAAGGTCTTCCGGCTGGCGAAAATCAAAGGTGTTGCAATAGTACAATTTGAATTGATCCATAACAACCAGATCGAAACGGTGCTCCCTGATATGCAGAAATACTTTTGGGCGGATCAGTTGTTCGCGGTAGTTCTGATAGATACTTGCCACAAGGACACTGGAAAGATGAGGAACTTGATCAACACCGAACGTTCGGGTCAGGATCTCTTTCGCTTTCCCGGGGATCGCATGTACATTTGCAATGCTAAAATCGGCAAGCCTGTCATGTCCGACACTATCTTTCGGATCAAGTGGAATATTTAATGAAAGGATATTCTGTTGTTCCCTCTCTTCGAAAAGATGCTCCGGCACAAAGGTATATTTAGTTCCTTCCCAGATAACTTTGCTCGACTTAAACCTCTTTCTTAGTAAGGGTACTGATGCCACCACTTTGGCAAAAAAGGATTCGAAAGGCAGTATGATCTCCTGCTCATCAGGGCCTTTGGTGAGAGGCAGCCTCAACTCCCCGACACCAATGTATTTATTGGATATACTATCCAGGATGCAGTAGGAAAAACTCTTTTCTCCGATCTGAACCGAGAGGTAATAATTCTCCAGGTCCGACTCTTTGAAGAGAGAATCAATCCGGTTCACAGCCGGTAGTATATGTTCAGGGGAGCTCATGATTCAACGTGCAAATATCGGAATAGTGAGGAATATCCGGAAGAAACTTCCATTTTTTGTTCTGATGGTCTATTTCGCAAGCCAGATGTTTCATTCCATTTGTAACTAAAAGGCACCGGCCCGAGAATGTGACGTTGTACATTGCAACCTGATCAAATACGCTTTGGTTAAGCTCCACCTGAGGGGCTTTACATTCCACCAGAAGGAGAGGATTACCTTGTGAGCTGTAGGCAACCACATCGCTACGCTTCTTCATCCGGTTGTAGGTAAGGGCTGCCTCAACCCGGATCAGGGATGAAGGATAGCCCCGGTGTTGAGTCAGAAAATTAAGGATATGTTGCCGGACCCACTCTTCGGGTGTCAAGGCGACAAATTTTTTCCGTAACGGATCCCAGATCTCGTCAAATCGTCCCTTTCCATTCCGGATTCGGGGCTCAAAAGCCGGTAAATTCAGTACCTCCATGCACACCTTCAACAAACATACGGAAAAATGTGACAAATCGGTTAATTTTGCATAACGGAAAAGCACCTCTATTTCGATTATCAAAAATAGGCAAGCATGACGTTCGATCAATTAATCCAGAACCTTAAAAACCAGATTTACCATCCCGTCTATCTGTTGCATGGGGATGAATCCTATTACATTGATGTCATCTCCGATTACATTGAAGGGCATACCCTGACCGATACTGAGAAAGAATTTAATCAGACGATTCTTTATGGCAAAGATGTGGATGCACCCACGATCGTTAGTTATGCCAAAAGGTATCCGATGATGGCTAACTACCAGGTATTGATCATAAAAGAGGCGCAGGAGATAAAAGACCTGGAGGCGTTGACAGCCTATGTTCAACAACCGTTGTCCTCCACGTTACTGGTGATTTGTCACAAATACAGCAAGGTCGACAAGCGGAAAAGTCTGGCGAAAGCTGTTGACAAGCAGGGCGTATTATTTGAATCACCACGGATCTACGATAACAAAATTCCGGGGTGGATTGAAACCTTCGTAAAAAAACGAAACTATTCGATCTCTCTGAAGGCAAGTTTTATGCTCACCGAGTTTTTGGGAACTGATCTGTCAAAAATCACGAACGAGATCACAAAGCTGATCATCAACATTCCTGAAAACACTGAAATTGATGAGCATCTTGTGGAAAAATACATTGGGATCAGCAAAGATTTCAATGTCTTTGAACTGCAAAAAGCCCTGGGGGCTAAGAATGTCTTTAGAGCGAACCAGATCATCTCCTATTTTGCCTCCAATCCCAGGGAGAATCCCCTGGTTAAGTTGATTCCTATCCTTTTCTCTTTCTTCTCCAAAGTGCTTCTATATCAGCATCTTCGTGATAAATCCAAGAATAATGCGGCATCTGTCCTGGCTGTCCATCCTTTCTTCTTGCAGGATTACCAGACCACAGCACACAACTATTCACCGGTCAAAGTGAAGTCGGTCATCGGAATCCTGCACGAGTATGACATGAAATCAAAAGGGGTTGACAACGTATCGGCTTCCGACGGAGAACTGATGAAGGAGATGATTTTTCGGATTCTTAATTAACCGAGACTATTCCATAACCTGTAGGGGCAACCTGGCAGGTCGCCCCTACATATTTTCATCAGGTCGCCCCTACAACAACCTATTTACACTGACATTACTCCAGGGTCACATCCCTGTAATTATATTCCGGTGACCGGTAGGTCTCTTCGATCTCCTTGAAATACTTCTCCTGGATGAACTTCCTTCGGAGTTTCATAGTGGGTGAGAGCTCTCCTGTTTCTATTGTCCACTCATCCGGGAGTAGCCTGAACTTCTTGATCTTTTCCGTTTGTCCCAGGTCACGGTTGATCTTGTTCACCTCTTTGTAAAATCTGCGGACTATGTTCTCATCAGAAATTGCCTCCCTGTTGGAACGGTACGGTATCCCTTTTACACGGCACCAGCTTATCATGTGATCGAAATTTGGTACAATCAGGGCAGCAGTGTATTTACGATCCTCTCCTATTACCAGGATATGGTCTATGAAAGGAGATTCAGTAAACCGCTGTTCAATGGGATGTGGTGCAATATATTTCCCGGTGGATGTTTTGAAGATCTCCTTTTTCCGGTCGGTTATCCGGAGGTACTTGCCATCAATCATAACCCCAATATCACCGGTATGGAACCAACCATCGGAATCGATCGCCTCGCTGGTTCTTTCCGGCCGGTTCACGTACCCCAGCATCAGGTTTGGCCCCTTACAGAGGATCTCGCCGTCGTTGGCTATTTTTACCTCCACATTTGGTAATATCGGTCCAACCGTTCCAAATTTCACTCCTCCCGGAGTCAAATTTTGTACGGCAACAACTGGTGAGGTCTCAGTCAATCCGTAGCCCTCCAATACCTTCAGGCGGGCGGCCCAGAATATCCTGGCCAAACGGGGATGAAGTGATGCTCCTCCCGATGAAATTAACCTCACATTCCCACCCAGAGCTTTACGCCATCTGGTAAAGACCAGCAAATTTGCAATAAAAAGTTTGACATCATAAAACCAGCCCAGGCTATGATCCAGCTCAAATTTATGGCCCAGGTGCAGTGCCCAGAAAAAGACGCTTTTTTTCAAACCCTTTAAGTTTCTTCCTTCAGATACAACTCTGTTGTAGATCTTTTCCAGCACTCTGGGAACAGCTGCAAACGTGTGAGGTTTTACCTCTTTCAGGTAATCAGGGATCTGGTCCAATGCAGTTGCATAATAGACTGACATCCCAAGATACTGGTACACATAGTTCAACATCCGTTCGTATACATGACAAAGGGGCAGAAAGCTCAGGGCTTTTTCATCGCTTGTGAAATCGGATATTTTAGCGCACTCTACAAAATTTGAGACGAAGTTTCCGTGAGAGAGCATAACCCCTTTCGGATGCCCTGTAGTTCCGGAAGTGTATATGATGGACGCGATATGTTCGGGACGGATGCCTGCTTTAATCTGCTCAAGCTTCCCGGTTTTCGAAGAGGTCAACCCGATTTCCAGAAGATCAGTCCAGCCTGGAACTCCCCTTACTTTCTGGATTGAATAAACCCCTTTTATTGAAGGCAGCTTGGCCACGGTGTGCTTGATCCTCCCGCAAATCTCCTGGTTGTAAATAACTACGTACTCAATGTCAGCATCCGCAAAAATATATTGATAATTCTCTATGCTGATAGTAGGATAAATCGGAACTTGAATGGCTCCCACCTGACTGATAGCCATGTCGAACAGGTTCCATTCGGGGCAATTGACCATCACAGTTGCGATCCTGGTCCCGGGTGTCACACCCAGCTCAAGGAACCCCAGACTAAGATATTGACTCAGGCAAACATAATCGGCAGCAGAAATAGGATGCCATACTCCCTTTGATTTTGACAGAAAAACATCGGGTTTCCCGCTGTACTCATCCCTGAAGAGATCGAGTATGTCAAATAGCCGTGTTACCGGTTTCATCCATTCGGTTAGTCAAAAAGTTGCCTGATCTTATCTTCGTGTTTTTTGCAAATAAAGGGGCGTTTTAGTTTCATAGTCGGGGTGATCTCGCCATTCTCAAGGGTCCATTCCTTATCAAGAAGATCCCAGGTCTTGATTTTTTCGGTATCGCCAAACTGCTTGTTGTATTTATCAATCGCTGTCTGTATACGTTTTCTGATGACAGGATTCTTTATCACTTCAGTGTTTGACCCAAATGGGATATCCTTGCGTTCACAGTACGATTTCAGGAAAGTAAAATCAGGAACGATCAGTGCGCCGGCGAATTTTTGATTCTCTCCCACAACGATCAGTTGATCAATGAATAACGATTCTTTAAAAACGTCTTCGATAAGTTGTGGACTGATATACTTTCCGAAAGAGGTCTTAAATAACTCTTTCTTGCGGCCCGTGATTTTCAACTGACCTTCAGGCTCTATGTGCCCCAGGTCTCCGGTATGAAACCACCCTTCACTGTCGATAGCCTCCCGGGTCATCTTTTCATCTTTATAGTACCCCTTCATAACAAAAGGTCCTCTGGCACAAATTTCACCATCATCGGCTATCTTCACCTCTCCTCCTCTCAAAACAGGTCCAACTGTACCAAATTTGATCCCGTGTTCGCTAAAATCGCTTACAGCTATAACCGGGGAGGTTTCCGTCAGGCCATAACCTTCCAGGATATTTATCCCGGCACACGTGAACAGCCGGCCCAATCTCGGCTGCATCGCTGCCCCGCCGGAAACCATAATATTGATCTCTCCGCCAAGTGCTGCACGCCATTTTGCATAAACCAGTTTGTCGTACTTTTTCCTTTTCCATTCATAAAACTTGCCATTGGCCCCCTTTAATTCATATCGCTGAGCCAGGTGGAATGCCCACCAGAAGATCCAGCTCTTTGGCCCCTTCAGCTTCTGACCTGTGGCAACCAGTTTATCATACACTTTTTCAAGCAATCGTGGTACAGTTGACATGATCTGCGGATGGATCTCCTTCATGTTATCCGTGATTGTACCCATATTTTCGGCATAATAAACAGAAATACCCAGGTAATGGTACAGGTAGTTCAGCATCCGTTCATAGACATGACAGAGTGGAAGATAGCTCAACGCATTATCTTCTTCTCCAAATGGGGGAATATATGAGGCTGCTTTAAAATTGGAAACCAGATTGTTATGTGTAAGCATAACCCCTTTCTGGGTACCTGTTGTCCCGGAAGTGTAGATGATTGTTGCTACATCTTCCGGTTTGACCGATGCTTTCGACGCGTTTAATTTCTCCGGATCCTGATTTTGTATCCCTAACTCGATGAGTTCGCTCAAGTGTTTGTATTCATGGAAATCCTTATATGTATAAATCCCCTCAATTGACGGAACATCCGGCAGGATATGCTTAATCTTACGAAGAAGTTCATTTCCGGAAATAAATACGAATTTCACCTCAGCATGACTCAGGATATGCTTATAGTCTGATTCACTGATAGTGGGATAGATAGGGACATGGACAGCCCCGATCTGCAAAATGGCCATATCCAAAATATTCCATTCAACCCGGTTGGGGCTTATCTGGGCAATCCTGTCGCCCGGTTTTATCCCCAAAGCCAGGAAGCCATAGCTGATGTTATCAGCCATCTCCCGGTACTCTTTGATACTGATCTTCTTCCACTTACCATCTTCCTTGGATGCGATCACATCATCCTTCGGTTTAAACTTTTCTTCGTAATAAGGAAGAAGGTCAAAAATGCGTGTTACTTCCATAATAAACGGTTTATGTGGCGGTTAGTTCTAAAATTGCTGGTACAATGATAAGAAAAATAGTGAAATAGTGAGATAGCGAAATATTTATATTTGATAAGCGATGGAGTCTGTGGCTGATGGAGCCTGCGGCTGATGGAGCCTGCGGCTGATGGAGGCTTCGCCTGATAGAAGACCTACGGTCTTGATGAAGTAATAAGGAATCTTGAGTCGTATGTCATGAGTTGAGTCTTGAATCTTGAGTCTTGAATCTTGAGTCTTGAGTCTTGAGTCTTGAACCTCAATTCACGTCTCACGTCTCACGTCTCACGAGATTTGTAGCGCTAGCCTGCGCAGTGGGCATGATGACCAGATCGTTTATATTTACATGATCCGGCATCGTGGTAACATAATACGTTACTTCGGCGATATCTTCGGCAGAGAGAGGGGTGAATCCATCATAGACATGAGTGGCACGCTCGACATCACCGTTGAAGCGGACCAGTGAAAATTCTGTTTCAGCAGCTCCCGGAGCTATCTGGGTTACTTTTATCCCATGGGAAAGAAGGTCGATACGTGTTCCTTTCGTAATAGCGTCCACGGCAAATTTTGATCCGCAATAGACATTTCCGTTAGGATATGTCTCCTTCCCGGCAATAGAGCCAATGTTGATGATATGTCCCTTGCCCCGGGCTACCATCATAGGTGCTACCAGCCTGGTCATGTACAGCAGTCCCTTTATGTTTGTATCGATCATTCGCTCCCAGTCATCAATTACCCCTTCATGAATCGGATTCAGTCCGGCAGCAAGACCTGCATTGTTTACCAACACATCGATGTGTTTCCAGTCATCCGTCAGGGATTCAACAGCCTTTTCAACCTCCTCCAGTTTTTGGATGTCAAATTGAAGTGCCAGAACATCAGTGTTAAACGTCTGCCGGAGTTCATGTTCGAGCTCTGTGAGCAACTCTTTCCTGCGTCCGGTTATGATACATCTGTACCCGTTTTCTGCAAATTTAACGGCTATGGCCCTGCCGAAACCAGCTGTGGCACCTGTTATGAGAACTGTTTTGTGCATGTTTTAAAATTTAGTGATAAAGTGATTGGGGTGTAACGTAGAGTCGGGGCATGCCCCGACTGTACTGATGGGGGTGATGAAGGCGATGGGGGTAATGAAATTCATAATTCGAAATTTGTATTTCATTATCGCATATCCCGTATCGTGCATCCAGAATCCAGAATCCAGAATCCAGAATCCAGAATCCAGAATCCAGGATCTAGGATTCAGTATCCAGGATCCACTTCTTTGCATTTACAAATGCCTCAATCCACGGAGTAACCTGATCGCCCTTCCTGTCAACCGGATAGTAAGCCCATTGCCAGGGAAGTACTGAATCTTCCAGGTGAGGCATGATAGCCAGATGTCGTCCGTTTTCTGAACAGATAGCGGCTGCATCATACATTGAACCATTGGGATTGCCCGGATAGTCATTGTAACTGAACTTCGCAGGAATCAGATACCGGTTCTCCTCATAGGGGAAGTTGATTTTTCCTTCGCCGTGAGCCACCCAGATTCCCAGACGGGATCCAGAAAGCGTTCCCAGCATTATGGAGATGTTTTCCTGGATTGTTACGTTGACAAATGTACATTCGTACTTGTGCGAATCGTTCCACGACATCTTTGGCTGTGCTTCATGGCCAGGATAAATCAGACCCAGCTCAACCAGTAACTGGCAACCATTGCAAACGCCCAGGCTCAGCGTATCGGGTCGGGCAAAAAACCGCTCCAGGGTCTCTCTTGCTTTTGGATTATAAAGAAATGCTCCCGCCCATCCTTTGGCTGAGCCAAGCACGTCGCTGTTGGAGAATCCACCAACGAAAGCTAGGAAGTTGATATCTTCAAGAGTTTCCCGCCCCGAAATCAGGTCAGTCATATGTACATCCTTAACATCAAAACCGGCCAGGTACATTGCCCAGGCCATATCACGGTCGCGATTCACCCCTTTCTCACGAATGATAGCTCCTTTGATTCCGGAGGGCGTCCGTCTTTTGGTATTAATGCCATACTGACTGAATAATCCCGAAAATGTTTCTGGGAAGAGAAACTTGAGTGGCTGTTGCTTGAAATTGGCATACCGTTTGAGAGCAAGTTCTTCACCGCACTGATGCCGGTCGAGGAGGTAAGAGGTTTTGAACCAGGTGTCTCTTAACTCATTCACGTCAAGGGTCAGGGATTCTGATCCCAGACGGATAGAAAGGGTGGGTGCTGTTACCGGATGCCCGATGACCAGATGCCGGATGCCGGATACCCCTAAATCCCTCTTTGCTTCGCTTTGCTCGCAAGGGGACTTGCTCCCCTCTCCTTGAGGAGAGGGGCTGGGGGTGAGGTTATTGCCGAATGTGGAAAGCAGTTTGGTTACCGCGGCCATCTCTTTCACCTGGATCACGACGGCAGGATTTTCACTGAAAAGCAATTTCATGGGATCCGGTTCATTTAATCCGGTTAAATCAAGATCCATTCCCCATCCATCAAGCGGAAAGACCATTTCCAGAAGCGTCGTGATCAAACCTCCTGCCGACACATCATGGCCTGCACTGATTAAGCCTTCTGAGACCATGTATTGGAGTGTATCAAAAACCTGTTTGAAATAGTCAGGATCGGAGATATCAGGAACTTCATCGCCTATTTTATTCATTACCTGAGCCAGGCTGCTTCCGCCCAGGTGATAACTCCCAGTTGAGAAGGGAATATAGACCAGGAAACTAGTTTCATCAGGATCCAGGTTTGGACTTACCACCTTTTTCACATCCGCTACTTCAGCAACAGCTGATATGATCACGGTGCCCGGGGAGTAGACGACCGATCCGTCGGGATATTTCTGGGTCATCGATAGGGAATCTTTCCCTGTAGGAATATTGATTCCCAGTGCAATAGCAAAATCACTAACCGCTTTTACCGCTTCATACAGCCGGGCATCCTCTCCGGGATTCTTCGCCGGCCACATCCAGTTAGCTGATAGGGATACACCTGAAAGGCCATGTGTAAGGGGAGCCCAAACGATATTTGAGAGGGCTTTTGCGATGGAGATACGCGATCCTGCTGCAGGATTAGAAAGGGCAACCACAGGAGCATGCCCCAGTGAAGTAGCAATACCTTTTTCCCCCTGGTAATCCAGGGCAACAACGCCCAGGTTGTTCAATGGCAATTGGATTGTGCCACAGGTCTGCTGTTTGGCAATCTTCCCGGAAACGGCCCGGTCTACCTTGTTGGTGAGCCAGTCTTTGCAGGCAACGGCCTCCAATTGTAAGACCTGTTCCAGGGTATCCTGTAGAGACGGGGCATGCCCCGTCTGTACGGTATGCCCCGTCTGTACGGTATGCCCCGTCTGTACGGTATGCCCCGTCTGTACGGTATGCCCCGTCTGTATGGCATGCCCCGTCTGTACAGCATGCCCCGTCTCTACCGGTGAAAACGCCGCATGTACCGTGGAATCCCGCATAATGGTCTTCGGCGGTTTGCCGAAGAAATCGTTTACGTTGAGGTCGATAGGCCTGATGCCGGAACGGGAATCTGTGAAAACCAGTACGTGATCGGTACGGGTTTCGCCGACGTCATAGAGGGGAGCACGTTCACGTTCTGCAATCTCTTTCAGCAGTGAAAGGTCCTCTTCGCGGATCAGAAGCCCCATCCGCTCCTGTGATTCGTTGCTTAGGATCTCACGATCGGAAAGGGTCGGGTCGCCGATGGGAAGTGCGTCGACATTAATTGTTCCGCCTGTAGCCTCTATCAGTTCCGAGATCGAGTTGAGGTGGCCGCCCGCTCCATGGTCGTGAATGGAAACTATCGGATTTTTCCGCAATTCGGACATGGCCCGGATGGCATTGAACACCCGTTTCTGCATCTCCGGGTTGGAGCGTTGAACAGCATTCAATTCAATAGCATTTCCGTATTCACCTGTGGCAACTGATGATACAGCACCTCCACCCATGCCGATCCGGTAGTTATCCCCGCCCAGCACCACAATTCTTTCTCCTCCTTCGGGAATATCCTTCAGGCTGTCCTCTCTCCTGGCAAATCCGATCCCACCGGCCAGCATAATTACCTTGTCGTATCCGTATGTTTTTCCGTTCTCAGCATGTTCAAATGTGAGCACACTTCCGCAGATCACAGGTTGTCCGAATTTATTTCCAAAATCGCTGGCTCCGTTGGAGGCTTTGATCAGGATATCTTCCGGGTTTTTATAGAGCCACTTTCGGGCATCCACGGCTTTTTCCCAGGAACGTCCTCCCTCAAGCCGCGGATACGATGTCATATAAACAGCTGTACCTGCCATGGGGATACTGCCTTTACCACCTGCCATCCGGTCGCGTATTTCACCGCCCGAACCGGTGGCAGCTCCATTGAATGGCTCAACAGTAGTAGGAAAATTATGTGTTTCTGCCTTCAGGGAGATGACTGAATCAATATCCAGGATGACAAAATAGTCGGCTACGTTTTGTCTTTCAGGAGCAAACTGTTCAATTGCAGGCCCGTCGATAAAGGCCACGTTATCCTTGTATGCAGAAACCAGATAATTGGGATGCTCCTTCGAAGTCTTCCTGATAAGGTCAAACAGGGATTCAGTCATCTCTTTTCCATCGATGATGAACGTTCCGTTGAAAATCTTATGGCGACAATGCTCCGAGTTCACCTGAGAAAAGCCGAACACTTCACTGTCTGTAAGTTTTCTTCCGATCTTTCTGCTAAGAGATTCCAGATAACCCACCTCTTCCTCACTTAAGGCCAATCCTTCTGCCTGGTTGTATGCAGCAATATCTTCCAGAGCGATAATTGGATCAGGTTTCCGTTCAATGTGGAAAAGGCTCTGCCCCAGGGTCTTGTACCTTTGCTGCAACATCGGGTCGAAAACATCCGTAGGGGCGGGTTCCAAACCCGCCCCTACATTCACATGGGCGGGTTTGGAACCCGCCCCTACATGTTGATGGAATTCTTCAATTCTCCTGATGCCCTGAATCCCCATGTTCTGCGTTATCTCGACGGCATTGGTACTCCAGGGAGTGATCATCTCTTTTCGCGGGCCGATATACTCACCCGGTATTTCCAGCTGGTCCAGCGGCTCTGCATCCCCGAAAAGCCATATCAGCTTTTCCCGGTCAGCATTGGTTAATTGCGAATCGGTTTCAACCGCGTACAAGAAATCCGAGCCCTTGAAGAATGATATCATATGTAGTTAGTTTCCTGTAATTACCCCTAAATCCCCTAATTACCCCCAAACCCCCTGCTTGCCCCTAAATCCCCTAAAGGGGACTTGCTCCCGCTGCGCGGGATGAACTTTCCATATACCCCTCGCGGGATCCACCTCACCCCAAACCCCTCTCCTCAAGGAGAGGGGAGTAAGTCCCCTTTAGGGGATTTAGGGGTACCTTAGGGGTTCTCAGCTCGATAAAAACCTCTCCGCCTCAATCGCAGCCATACAGCCTGTACCGGCTGCAGTAACTGCCTGGCGGTAATGGTGATCCTGTACGTCGCCACAAGCAAATACCCCCTCAACATTTGTAGTTGCAGTACCTGGAATCGTTTTGATATAATTGGTCTCATCAAGTTCCACCTGACCCTGGAATATCTCTGTATTAGGCTTATGACCGATTGCAACAAAGAATCCCCAAACATCCAGTGTCCTCTCTTCGCCTGTTTTGACATTTTTCACCCGTAGGCCTGTAACACCATCATCATCCCCAAGTACCTCATCCGGAACAGAATCCCACAGCATTTCAATGTTTGGAGTGTTGAACACTTTATGCTGCATCGCTTTTGAGGCACGGAGTTCATCCCGGCGGTGGATCATGTATACATTTTTACACAGTTTGGCGAGGTAAGTAGCCTCTTCTGCAGCGGTATCGCCACCACCAACGATTGCAACATCTTTGCCCTTGTAAAAGAACCCATCACAGGTGGCACAACCCGAAACCCCCATTCCCATGTATTTTTGCTCTGAAGGCATTCCAAGAAATTTGGCGGTAGCTCCGGTAGCAATGATCACCGTTTCAGCTTCGATCGTTTTTCCGTCATCGGCTTCCGCATAGAATGGCCGGTTGGAAAAGTCCACTTTTGTTACAACACCAAAACGGATATCGGTACCAAATCGCTCAGCCTGCTTCTTAAACTGCTCCATCATTTCGGGTCCGTCAATTCCGTCGGGGTAGCCTGGAAAATTTTCAACTTCGGTGGTAATTGTTAACTGTCCGCCTGGTTGCATTCCCTGGTACATGATAGGTTTCAGGTCGGCACGTGCGGCATAGATAGCTGCTGTATACCCGGCAGGACCGGAACCAATGATAAGACAGCGAACTTTTTCAGTATTCTCATTCATAATCAGATATTTTTTTGGTTTTTTTTCATAGTACAAAGGTATAAAATTACTGTGATATCGGATGGGTATATGCTGAGGTGATCTAGCTGCGTAAATAGAAAATAATAGCTACCAAAAAATGAATTCTACTAACATATATAGATAACTCTTATTATGTGATTGTTGTCACAACCCCTTGTTTTCAGTCACTTTTGACATTATTTTTACAAAAAAAATCATGAAAAATAAAAACCTACTACACGTCATCGGCGTTACCTGTATCAGTCTGTTTTTCATCCTTGCATCATACACATCTAACGCCCAGAACATGAATGTCAATCCCGACAAGATCAATCTGAATGCACAGGGAAATGCAGAGAATCTCCAGTGTGCCTATTCATTTCTCCTGCCCTCAGGGTACTCACCCTCCACACAGGACATCCATATCTATTTTGCCGGAGCGTATGTTACTGATTCCTACAATGTGGATTACTGCGTCACCGACGCCATGCTTTTTGTACAGTTTGACTGGAGCACAGTGATAAGCAGTCCGGTTTTAGTGGAACTGGTAAATTGCGGGCCGGTTGTTGTCACCATTACCGGATGCTTTACAGCATCTAACAATAACGGGGAAATCATCGAGTATGGCGTTGACAGGTGGGGATATGCTGAGGTAATAAAGCCTGGAAAAAAGAGGTAACCAGTCTCTGTTTTGGATGTCATGCAATTCTGCATGAATTTTATAACAAAAACCTTTCCCTTAGTTCTGCAGACGGCACCATACAAGACTCACGCCTGCCGAATATATTGTACCTGTTTTTTGCAATGATATCATAAATAAAATCGCGGATACAGGGAGGTATGATAATCAGGATGTAAAACAGGTTCCAGCACCAACCCAGATCTTTCAGGATATTCAGAATTGCTGTTGATTTAAGATGGGTAACCCCCTTTTTTATATACACAACAGTTGAAAAGTTTGAAGGAGGTATATTACTCTGTGAAAGAATCTCTTTTCCGGCATGAGTTTGCAGAGCCGTGAACATAAATCTCTTTTTGCTGTCTCTTTTGAGAATAAACAGAACTGTGCCGTTGCACAAATTGCAAACGCCATCAAAAATGATGTGATGTTCGTGTTTCATTAGTTGCATAACAAAACGAGCAGCGTAATGCTGCTCGTAATTCAGTCGGGGTGAGAAGACTCGAACTTCCGACCACTTGCACCCCATGCAAGTACGCTAGCCAACTGCGCCACACCCCGAATAAGAGTGCAAATTTACAAAACTTTTCAAATATTTCATCTTTATAGATTTTTATGTAGAATTGGTTTAAATAAGAATTGTTTGTATCTTTGACGCCAAAGGTGGTGATGGAACCATTTTAAAATGTTTTAACCGGATAAAATGATGAAGAGGCAAGTTTTCTGTTTTTTTTTGGCGGTCTGCCTGCTGACAAGTGCCACTGAACTACTGTCGCAGGAAAAACTCAGGACCGAGGCCAATGCCAACTTAGTGCGCTATACCAGCAAGGATGGGCTTCCTACAACAAATGTTGCAAAAATAGCCCAGACGAAAGATGGATTCATCTGGATATCGGGTATCGAAGGCACCACCAGGTTCAATGGCTATGAGTTTGAAGAGGCAGGAGCAGAAATTGACCTTCCCAGGATGCAGAACCTTTATTATGATTCAATAAACGACATCCTCTATCTCGCCTCTCCCAAAAAATTCATCGTCATCCGGGGGAATGACTATAAGGTCTATACTGAAAAGGAAGGGTATAAGATCAATGGTCTCGACGGCCAGATGATAGGGATGATGGAAGCTGACAGTAAAGGTCGCATCTGGATCGGTTCCTGGACACCCTGGGTGGATAAAAAATGTAATGGTGGCCTGACAAAATTTGAGGACGGAAACTTTACCGTGTATGATTCCACCTCATTCCCGCTCGACAATGCAACAGGTATGCTGGAGACCCCTTATGGTGACCTTATCTTCAATTCATTCGGACACAACACGCAGTCGAGGGAGGGATCCTACATTGCACTTTACAAAAATGAAAAATTCCTGAAAATGGATGAATCGGAAGGGATCAATCTCCAGGGCGCCATCATATTTCCCGGGAATGAATTTAATGCTGTTGACCGTGAGGGGAATATCTGGCTTGCATTCGCAGGCCTGAACACTTCCAGTAATTACCAGACCAATTATGGTGTACTGATGTATGATGGCACCACATTTCACCAGTTTAAGGAGCTAAGTACCATTCTCGGCAGTGGCCGGTACCCGGTGCAGGTTTTTTACAGCAAATCCATGGATAAACTGTTGCTGACAACCTTGAAGTTAGATGGCGAAACATTTGACGGGAATAATAAAACGATCTATGAATTTGTAAACGGGAAGTGGAAGCCTTCAGACATCCTGGAGCACATGTATCCGCTTAAAAACCTCAAATCAGGCAATCACCTGAATGATTTTCGGTTTTTCGCAGCCTACTTCATCAGTGCCAATAGATTTTTCCCGGAACTCCTGGTGTTGCCCAGCGCAAATGAGACTCAGAGTTCGCAGTACCCGGACCAGCTTTTCTCTTACAAAGGCAATCGCTGGGAAAAATATGATGCTCTAGTTATGGGCAACGGATATGAATTACAGAAAGGGTTCATCATGCCTACGTCAAAAGGGCTGGAAATATATTATCCCAATTATTCCAGGATGCTCACGGTCGATGACGGATTGGTTTCAAACCAGAGCTTTATCCTGGAATTGTTTACTGACAGGAATGGATTGGTATGGATCTCCCATTCGTATACAGAATTGCCAACTTATGCCAGGACCGTTGACGTGGGCATGAATATCTGGGATGGAAAAAAGGTCAGGGCATTTACTGAAAAAGACGGACTGGCAAGCAATATATCATTTCAGCCTTTCCAGGACAGCAGGGAAAGGATCTGGATCCCTACGTCAAAAGGCCTGACGATGATAAGGGAAATTACCAATATTGAGGGGGAACAGATTCTGAAAACCAATAATATTAAAGACAAGGATGGCAACCCCTATAACGTGTCCAGTGTTCTTGAAACAAAAAGCGGAGAGATCTATGCCTGGCAAAACTACATCAGGCCCGCCGAACCGAACCTGGTTACCGCAAACTATTTTCTGGGCAAACTGGATGGTGACAGGATATCCGGTATACCTTCACCTTTCAGTGCATCGGAGAACGCAAAGAAGTATCGGCTTATCGACCTGCGGGAGGATAATGATGGCCGGCTATGGCTGCTTGGGATCTTCTGCGATGATCTGAAAGAGATTACTTCAGCCGCGACCAAAATCATGGTGTACGATGGACACGTATGGAAAAGCCCCCCGGCTAACTGGAACATTCCGGCTGAACAACTGCACTATGTGGGGAACTTAAAAAGTGGCATGTACTTTCTCACCGTCGGAGGGTTCTTCGTTTTCAACGGTGAAAAATTTGTGAACCTGAGTGACAGCACGAATAAAAACGCCGATTTCAGGATATTGAAAGGGGCCAGCGTGACAGGCACCATGACGAATATCCAGGTGGGCGACCACCTCTATATCCGGCTCCGAAACAGGGGCCTGGTGATCTTTGATGGAACAAACCTGGACTTCTACACAAAAAAGGAGGGTCTTCCTGCCGCCAATATTTCAAATCCGGTAACCGATCAGTTCAGGGGTAACGTCTATTTTTCTTCTTCATCCGGTGCTTTGAGGATCAATGGAACAAAATTCCAGACATTCTTTAACGATGAAAGTATCGTAAGTGGGGGTCCCGGTAGTTCCGTCATGGATGGGTTCGGCAACATGCTGGAATTTTATGATGGAATTGGGATGTATGTCAATCATATCGAAGAAGTAAGCTTTCCGGTGGTCCTTTCATCCGTATCGATAGAAGACCAGTCCTATTTTATGAAATTGCCGGAAGAGGTGGCTTACTCACAGAATTCGTTTGTATTCAATTATGCTGCTCTGAATTACAGGGAACCCCGTCAGACCACCTATGAACATTTTCTTGAAGGCTATGATAAAGGCTGGTCCAGGCCTGGCAACATCACCTTTGCCGAATACCAGAACCTCCCATTCGGCAACTACATATTCAGGGTCAGGGGAGTGACTTCCAATGGTATAAAGACCAATGAAGCATCCTGGTCCTTCATGATCCATCCCCCCTTCTGGAGAACCTGGTGGGCTTATGTTATTTATGGCGTGATCATCATTTTGGGAATTTTCCTGGTGGACCGAATGCAGAGAAGACGCCTGCTCGCAAAGGAACGAAAGCTGATCAGCGAAAGCGAACTGGCACATGCCAAAGAGATCGAAAAAGCCTACACAAAACTTAAATCTACCCAGAAACAGCTCATCCAATCCGAAAAAATGGCCAGTCTTGGTGAACTTACTGCCGGAATTGCCCATGAAATACAAAATCCGCTCAACTTCGTCAACAATTTCTCTGAAGTTAACATTGAACTCATCGGAGAAATCAAAGAAGAAGCTACCAAAGGGAATATGAAAGAGGTCATAGCCATCGCCGACGACATGCTGGTCAATGAAGAAAAGATCCATTACCATGGAAAAAGAGCTGATGGTATCGTGAAGAGCATGTTACAACATAGCCGTAGCAGCAATGGAGAAAAAACACCTGTCAATCTTAACACCCTGGCAGATGAATATTTACGAATGTCCTTTCACGGTATGAGGGCCAAGGACAAATCCTTCCATGCCGCTTATAAGATGGACTTCGATGAGAAGCTTCCGATGGTCAGGATCATGCCTCAGGATATCGGCCGGGTTCTCCTGAACCTGATCAACAATGCATTTTATGCCGTATCCAAAAAAGCAAAAGAGAGCGAAGAACCCTATAATCCATCTGTTACGATCACGACAAAAACATTAGGAAACAGGGTTGAGATCAGTGTGAAAGACAATGGGGATGGTATCCCTGAAGAGATCAGGGAAAAGATCTTCCAGCCGTTCTTTACCACCAAACCGGCTGGTGAAGGCACTGGCCTGGGTCTTTCCTTATCCTACGACATTATTACAAAGGGTCATGGAGGGGAATTGAAGGTTGCTTCAAAGGAGGGTAAGGGAACAGAATTCATTATCGTAATACCAGAATAAATAGTGAAAGTTTTAGTCGTAGATGATGAAAAGGATATCCGATTACTTTTTGAACAAAAGTTCAGGAAAGAGATACGGAACAGAGATGTAGAATTTGCATTTGCTTATTCCGGAGAAGAGGCGTTGCAGTGCATGGAGCGATACAAGCACGAAGCAGTACTGATCCTTTCCGACATCAATATGCCAGGTATGGATGGTCTCGAATTGCTGAATAAAATCAAAACAAAGCACAAAGAGCCGCCGCCGGTAGTGATGATGATTACCGCTTATAGTGATCAGGAGAATTACAGCAAGGCGATGGAGTTGGGGGCAGATGATTTTATCACCAAACCCGTCGATTTCAGTGAATTAAAAGAGAAAATCAAACCATATAACGGGTTGAGTTAAGTGGCATATGGTTGTTAATAAAATCTTTATAAAATATTTATAACAGAAAAAAGATGGCATCAAACCTTGACTATTTTTGGAGCGGTTGAAAATATAGTTGTTATGATATCTTCCATGGTCAACAACCATAAGAGAAGTCCCCGTGCCACGATTATAACGCTCATAGGTTATCTGTTCATTGGAACTGCTGGGAGTATCATCCTGTCCAGGCATTTATTCAGCGATTATTTACTCAGGTTAGTCGGAGTCTTGTTCATTCATGACGGACAGTTGGATGTTGGACCAGATGCGTTCAAATTGATCCTTATCGGAGTAGGATTACTTCTGTTAATCCTGGGTATGGTAATCCTGTTCCGGCAAATCAGACCTTTTTCCTATGCATTCACATTTATTAACAGGTATTTCCTGAACAAAGATGTCCGCCGGTTCTTTTTCCCGCCTCACTGTTTTCTGCCCCAAACCTACTACCTGATTATTTTCTGGGTTACGCTACTTTCCAGTTACCTGCTGATATTCCTGTTCAGGTTTCATTTCTCTCCTCTCATAGAGCCGTTATTTATGGAAGATGGAATCCTGGAATGGATGACAGCAGTTAATTTATTACTTGCATGCATTTTTCTGCTCGCTTCAATCGTGGTTCTCTATCGCCGGAAAGTCATTAAAATAAACAAACATATTACACTCGGCATTATGGTGGTTCTCTTCCTGTTCTGTCTTTTCTTTCTTCTGGAAGAGATCAGTTACGGGCAGCGGATCTTTGGATGGGAGACACAAGGCGTTTTTGAACACAATTACCAGAAAGAGACCAATCTCCACAATTTCTTCAATCCGTTGATGGATGACCTGGCAAATTTTGCGGGAACCCTGCTGTTTTTCCTGCTCCTGTTTGGCTGGCTCCGCAGACGGCAAACGCAATCGAGGACCTTCAGGATTCTCTTCCCCCACCCAAGTCTTTTTTTTATGACAGCATCTATCTTCGCGATCACAGCAGCTGGTCAAAGCGACGTGATGGAAGAGATTTTCTCCATCATCCTGGTCATTTATGCCCTGACAGTCTGGCTGATTTTACAAAGACGACCTGGAACGAAGAGTGCCAGATGAATACCCAGGCAACAAATGCATTAACATTCAGGGGCGTATGGAAAACGCTGGGTCCTGGAATACTATATGCCGGAGCAGCTGTTGGGGCCTCTCATTTGGTCCTCTCCACGCAGGCCGGCGCCAGCTATAGTTACAGGCTTATCGGTGCTATTATCCTGATCAACCTGTTTAAATATCCGTTTTTTGAATTCACCTACCGGTATACAGCTGCCACAGGAAAAAGTGTTCTGGATGGATACCGGAAACTGGGTAAATGGGCTCTTATCACATTCTTCTTATTATCTGCCGCTACTGCCATTGTAAATTTTGCAGCGGTGACCAAGGTTACAGCCGACCTGGCAACCTACATTTTTAATATCAACCTGAGCCCGTTTGCCTCCAGCACCGGGTTGCTTGGCATCGTCCTGCTAATGTTGTTTTTCGGCCGGTACGCTTTCCTTGATACTGTCATGAAAATAATGATCGCGATCCTGGCTTTCTTTACCATTGTAGCTTTCTTTTTTGCCCTCTCCACGGGGTCAAACGTGGAGCCGGGATTTGTCCATCCGCCATTGTGGGATACCGCTGCAATTACATTTATGATTGCTCTGATGGGTTGGATGCCAACTCCGATTGAAGCCTCTGTATGGCCTTCACTCTGGGCTATTGAGCGGGGAAAACAAACAAACTACAGACCTTCTTTTCGTGAATTTCATCTGGATTTCCATGTGGGATATATTGGTTCGGCTGTTCTCGCCCTCTTCTTTCTGGGCCTGGGCGCATTGGTGATGTATGGGACTGGTGAGACCTTCTCAGCCAATGGAGTAGTATTCTCGCAACAGCTTGTTTCACTCTATTCCAAATCCATTGGCAGTTGGAGCACTATGTTCATTGCTGTTATAGTGCTGATCACAATGTTCAGCACCGCATTAACGGTGATTGACGGATATCCGCGATCGCTGGAGGGATCCATGCTTGAGCTGTTCCCTTCACTGAAGATGTTCGGACGTGGACTTTATCTCTTTTGGATTGTGGTGCTGGCAGTTGCTGCTGTTGTGATCATTGTTTTCTTTACGAAAAATATGGGTTCGCTCCTGAAATTCGCTACCATCCTCTCCTTCCTTGCAGCGCCCGTATTTGCCATCATCAATTACAAAGTGGTTACCAGTACATTTATGCCGCCAGAGAATCAACCCAAAGGATGGCTTAAAATTCTCAGCTGGGCCGGGATCACATTTTTGATACTTTTCAGCCTGATTTACCTCTTCTATATCCTTTTCTAAAAGAGACCTGGATTCCCCTGTGTAAGCATTTTCCATGTAAGTGTATACAATTATTTAGTAAGTGTAGTCATTTATTTAGTAAGTGTAGCAAAAACGCATAAATATCCGATTTCAGCTGATGTATCCATGTTTTTCAATACGAACCGGAAAACAGCGTTACACTTACCCGAAAAAAAGCGACGCTTACCCTCGTTTTTGCTACACTTACAAGAAAAGTCTATTTGTTAATAGATATTCAGTTCAGATCGCCAAAATTGGCCTATATTTGCAAGGTTGTTTATAATATGTAAAAACTATCACGCTTCAACAATTTGGAAATTACCGGAGTTCAGTTTTTCTTATTATATTTGTATAATCGAAATAGAATCTAAAATTTTTAGAGATATGGTGCCAAAAATTTACACACGCGCATTGATGGTCATGATCGTCATGCTATTTTCCGTTGTCGGGTTCGCTCAGAAAGATTGTAACCTCCCTTCAACATTCATCGCCAATTATGATGTTGAGGTTACACCTACCGGGACATGGACTACCACCAGCACTTCAGTTGCTTCCGGCGATTGTAAAGTTTACAAAGTCAACATGACCATTGGTCAGGAATACACCTTCAAAACCGGATGTGATGATGGAGCCACTTGCGCTTTTGACTCGTTCATGGAGGTTTATAACTCCACCGGTGGATTTATCATGTCTGACGATGACGGTTGTCCATCATACCGCTCTAAAGCAACCTGGACAGCAACCGAAACTGTTGCCTATGTCAAAGTACGCGGATATAACGTCCTTAATTTCGGAGCCTATACGATGGCCTACAAGTCTGATGCCCCGGTAATTGTAACAGCCAATTGTAAAACTGCTCCTGATTTCGATTACACCATTTCTGCAAGTGGATCGTGGCAGACACATCCCGCCTCAGGGACCATTGCATTAGCTTCCTTAGAGTGTGCAATTTATAAGGTAACCGGAATTACTGCCGACACCTATTACACATTCAAAACCGGATGTGATGATGGTGCCACTGCAGATTTTGATACAGAGATCGAAGTGTACAATGCTAGCGGTGTATTACTGGCAGCAAATGATGATGCCTGTACGGGATGGACCTCACTCCTTGACTGGACATCTCCCGGAACCTATACCGGTACAATCTACGTTAAGGTAAAAGGATGGAGTAACAGAGCGGGAGATTACCGGATGGCATACAGATCAGCCGGAACAGTCTCCGATCTCTGTAAGACAGCTCCTGACTTTGATGAGACAATTACTCCTAGCATCAGCTGGCAGACATTTCCCGCCACACTGACAGAAACCGTTTCCATAACTTCAGGTGCATGTGATATCTATAAAGTAACCGGAATTACCGCAAGTACCGGTTATACATTCAAAACAGGTTGTGATGACGGCGCCACAGCTAATTTCGACACGTTCATTGAACTCTATGATGCTGATGGGAACTTTCTTGGTCAGAATGATGACGGTTGTGCACAGTGGACTTCGATCCTGATATGGACCGCCCCCGGAACATATTCCGGTACGGTTTACGTGAAGGTTCGTGGCTACAACGATGAAAAGACAGGCACTTACCGGATGGCCTATATCAAGGGGGCAGCTGCACCTCCGTCTGCCTGTCTGATACCGCCGCTATTCAGTGCCGCAGTGACACCTTCAACCTCCTGGGCAGGAGACTCTCAGACACTGGCACAGGATGCATGTTATATATATAAGGTCAATGCCACTATTGGTAATCTTTATACCTTCAAGACCGGATGCGGACCAGCAGGTTCAGTGACCCCAACCGCGTCCTTTGATACCTACCTGGAATTGTATGATGCTGATGGAAACTGGCTCTCGGATAATGATGACGGCTGTGAACAATGGCGATCGTCACTCTCATGGACTGCTGCGGGAACTGTTACCCTGACAACCTATTTCGTGAAAGTCAGGGGATGGAACAGCAATAATTACGGACCTTATACAATCGCATATTCTTACGGGGCAGCTCCTGCATCTACCTGCAAAACCCCTCCTACGTTTGATGAAGCTCTCGCCGCTCCCACTACGGGATGGCAAACCGGCGGTTCTGATGCTACAGTAAGCGCCGGATGCTATGTATATCAGGTTAAGGTAACAACCGGTAAAACATATACATTTAAAACCGGATGTGGTGACGGCGCTTCAGCTGCTGCCGGTTTTGATACTTTCATGGAGTTGTATGATGCCACTGGAGTCTGGCTCGCACAGGATGATGACGGTTGTAAAGTACCTGCATCCGACGATTACACTTCGAAGATAGAGTATTCAGCTACGTATACCGGAGATGCCTTTATTAAGGTACGTGGATATAACAGCGAAGACTACGGTGCCTTTACACTGGCATACAGGGATAACGGACCAGGTCCTGATGCACTGCAGCTGGGAACAGGTGAAGACCTTCTGAAGAATCAGGTCAAGGTGTACCCGAATCCTGCCAACCATTCGTTTACCGTAGCTTCCGAGAGACCACTCTCTTTTACACGACTTACATTAAGTGAGTTCACCGGAAGAGTAGTAAGAAGCTGGAACCTGGATCAGCCAACCACTTCACTGCGCATCGAAAGCACCGGCTACGCCCAGGGCGTATACATCCTCTCCATCGAGACCTCTGAAGGATGGATCAGGAAAAAGGTAAGTATCATCAGATAACTTACGTATAATGAAATTTAAAGGGTTGGCATATAACCATGTCAACCCTTTTTTATTACCTGGAAATTTTTTAATTTAGAACTCTGAAAATCTTAATTTCACCCAATCATTAACTGACTTTCACAATGAAACCAACCAGAATAGTTGCCCTGCTTATGATGCTGACAGCCGTGACAGCGATGGTGACCTTCCACTCCTGCAGCAAAACCGAACCAATAACGGTACAAATCCCAACAGTGACAACTGATCTTATTTCTGGAATCACCCAGACATCAGCAACGGGAGGAGGAAATGTCACATCAGGAGGCGGAATTACAGTAAAAGCGAGAGGAGTCTGCTGGGGGAATACACCTGCACCGACTACCTCTTCAAATATAACCTCAGATGGTACAGGCGAGGGTGCATTCACCAGCAGCCTTACAGGACTATCGCCCAATACCACCTATTTCGTGCGTGCTTATGCAACCAACAATCTGGGGACAGCGTACGGAACCGAACAAACATTTACAACACAAAATACAGGCCCTGGACCTACAGTAACCGATTTTGACGGAAATCTATACCATACGTTAACAATAGGAACTCAAACCTGGCTGAAGGAGAATCTGAAGGTGACGCACTTCAACAAAGGTGAAGCCATTCCAAATATTACTGACGGCATCGAATGGGGCTCCCTGACAAAAGGAGCCTATTGCGATTATGATAAAAACCCGGCAAATTCCGAAACCTATGGGCGCCTATACAACTGGCATGCCGCCGGCGACAGCCGGAATCCCTGTCCTGAAGGATGGCATGTTCCTTCCGACAGTGAATGGCAAACATTGATGGATTACCTTGGTGGAGAAGCTGTTGCAGGTGGCAAAATGAAAGCTACAGGCACCCTGGGACAGGGAAATGGACTATGGGAAGATCCTAATGCAGAAGCAACAAATGAAAGCGGATTTACAGCTCTGCCAGCCGGAATAAGGAGTACCAACGGAAGCTTCTCGCTCCTTTCCACAAATACCTATTTCTGGTCTTCCACAGCGAACCTGGCCTCTGCATGGGATCGTGAATTAAGCCACAAATACGGCAACGTGGACCGCAACTCCAGGGAACAAACCAGCGGCTATTC
>CALCGJ010000025.1 GCA_937900965.1 uncultured Bacteroidota bacterium
AGAGAATCCCAAAATGGCAAGCCATATCATTAAGGCGATATTTGTGGAGGGGTAATTACAACGCCACCACAAACCCCACCGATACTATATTCTCCAGCTGCATTTTCCTGCTGATTCTCTCTTCGTAGAAAATCCGGGTTTGGATACGGGCCTTCAGGAACTTTGTCAGCCTGAATCCCAGGTTGTTCCTGAAGGAAATATCAGGAGGAAGGGTGGTATTCTTGAAGATCAGGAGATCACAATTCCAATTCAACCATTTTGCTACATCATGATCAATGAGCAGACGTAAAGAGATACCATACTCAAACAGGTAAGGTTTCTCCCGGGGTACACCATAATATATAATGGCATCCAGGGATTCATAGATGCCTTTGTTACGGATCCAGGTAAGTTTCGCACTGGTGATTCCCACGTTGAGGGACCCGAAAAAGGGCCATTTGAGTTGGATGCCGCCTGAAAACAGGGCAGTTAGCGGAGTAAGAAAGAGGGAGTTGAGTAACCGGGTGGATAGGAGCGAAGAGAAAAAACAGCCATGATTTTTTAGTATCCGCCACTCCAGCCGGGTATCGAACTGGTTGTCATCGACATGAAACCGGGAGATGGAGTCGAAAAAATACTGAATACCCAGATGATGAACAACCTTTTGGGTGAAGGAGAAGTTTCTCTCTGTTTCACCCTTGCACTGGTAAATCATGTCCTGGATCAGGATCACCTGGTTGGCATTGGCATCATGATCCCAGTTGAGGAAGATAGCGCCGGAGAGTGTCAGGGTATATTCTATCTGCTGACTGATCCGGAGCCTGACCAGCGATTGACCCGAATCGACAGGGATCCTGAGGCTTCTGACAACATCCCGGTCTTTCCACACCAACTGTTGTGCCGACAAGGTGAAGGGAACAATCCACACAACAAATACAACCCCCACGGCAATTCCTGTCCCCTTCATCCCGGCAGCAATTAATCATCCCTGAACTCAAGCCCCTGACTGTGGGATAAATTCCACCTCTCCTGCATATCGAGATTCAGAAATACAGGGATAACCTTTACCTCTTGTTGTTCCCTTATAGCTTTCAGGATTAAAAACAACCGCTCGTTGTATTTCCCTAAAAAGGTTGCCCAGGTAACCACGGCAAAAAAGGTTATGCCGGCAGTATCTACTGAAGTCATTGCCGACAACGGAATTAACTGGCCCATCAATCCGGAAAACGTACGGGTTGTATCGGCGTGATATATTGTATCCTTTTTGAGTAACCCTACAAAGTACCCTCCCGACCATTGGCATCGGCTTGTATCCTTGAAGGTATCAAGCAATCCCCGGGGAGAATAGAAAAGCGTTCCCAGCAGGTTACTCCGGTACAGCGAATCACTCAGGTAGTGTGAATAAGAAGATGAATCCCTGAAGATGAAGATGTTTTCATCAGGGAAATCATGTTTGGCCAGGAATTTTTGGATGGACTCCGGGGTTTCTTTCCGGGGTTCATGGATCCCGTATCGCCACATGACGAGCTGTTTGCATCCGGTAAAAGCAAAAGATGCCAGCAAGATGATAGGAATTAATTGTTTCATGGTACTGAGAGTTTGGTTTAGTTTATGATAAATTGAGAAAATAGGGAAACGGTCATCTGCCCAACCTGGATTCATTCAGTTATTGAGCAGACAACCGTAAAGGATTATTTAATCATTTAAAGGTAATATGTACCATCTCTCCATCTACCGAATATGGATAATTACCGGCAGGGATTGAATAGTTTGTTGGTAACCTGAGCATGCGGATGATTTCATCAGAGAGTGTTCCGGGACCATCAAGGAAGAATTTTCCGTTCTTAAATAACTCATCGAAGGTTTTTCTGGAAACACCCGTCTGTTGATTGAATGAGAAGATCAAACCCGTTGAAGTTGAATATGTACCCTCCCCGATTATTTGTCCATCGAGAATTATGCTTTTAAACCCAATGTGTAGACACCATCCTTTTTCCTGAGGCAGACAACTCTGTGTTGTCCCATCCCAGTGTGCCCGTGATGAGAAGACAAAGATAAATTTGGAAAGTGTTGAAGGCGTAGTTGTTTCAGTGACCATTGAAGCATGAGTCATAAGACCAAAGGCCATAATACTGATGAATAAGATTATTTTTTTCATAACGTGTAGGTTTTTAAGTTTATTTTTGATTTGTTCCACCAGAGGTGACCGGTGGCGGAAACCGGCTGGCCAGATGGTTGTGGGAGCCTGGCCTGTACTACCTCGAAAATCCCTGCCTGGCAGGTGATTTACAATTTCTTTAATTGATTCTTGTGATGATTTCCCTCCTGCTTTTATCCGACATCTGATTTTTGGACATTAATCAGGTTTTGTACTGAAAGGTTATATGTGAATGGTGATTTTTTTTTAAAATGTTGCGTGAAAAATCATTAAATTCCTAACAATCACCAGTTTAGAATAAAAGCTTTGATATTATCTCAATTTTTTTTAGTATCTTTGCAACCGAATTCGTTTTGAGTAAAATTTGGAGACATTATGGAAAAATCAAAAGTACTGTTCGTTGCACAGGAGATTACACCGTATTTGAAAGAGACACCCATGAGCCTGATCGGAAGGCATCTTCCGCAGGGCATCCAGGAAAGAGGAAGGGAGATCCGCACTTTCATGCCGCGTTTTGGGAGTATAAACGAGCGTCGCAATCAACTGCATGAAGTAATCCGACTGTCGGGGATGAATCTGGTTATTAACGATGCTGACCACCCACTGATCATCAAGGTAGCCTCCATCCAGCAGGCTCGTATGCAGATATATTTCATTGATAATGAAGATTATTTTCAAAGGAAGTTTACATTTCTTGATAAAAACAACAAGTTTTTTGCTGATAACGATGAGCGTACGATCTTTTTTGCCCGTGGCGTATTGGAGACTGTTAAAAAATTGAGCTGGGGCCCTGATGTGGTTCACTGTCATGGCTGGATGACAAGCCTGCTTCCTTTATACATCAAGAAAGCCTTCAAAGACAATCCGTTATTCTCTGAATCGAAAGTGATATTCTCAATATACAACGATGACTTCAGCGAATCCTTCCACAAGGATTTCGGATCGAAATTGAAATTGGCAGGCATCTCCGCGAAGGATCTAAGGCACTATAAAGCACCTTCCTTCGTTAACATCATGAAGACAGCCATTGATTTTGCCGATGGGTTGATCCTTGGCTCTCCGGAAATCAACCCGGAATTACTCAGTTATGTGAAGGAATCAGAGAAGCCTGTACTCGAATATCAGCCGATGGACAACTACATAGATGCATACTCTGATTTCTACGATGAGATCCTGGTCGATGAACCGGTAACTGTTGATTAAACGTTTATCTTTAAATCCCGGCACTTGAGATCACTACCCAAATTACTGTTCCGATCCATCTGGATTAGTCTGTTGATCGTATTCATCATTGCTTCATGCAAGAAAGATCCATATGAACTTGGGCTGGATCTGCTCCCCCCCAGCGATACTCTGTATGTGGATCTTTTTGATACCGCTTCCATTCAGGCCTTTTCCGTACTTGAAGATTCTATCCGTACCGATGAGTTGAAAACACTGATGCTTGGTTCCATCATGGATCCGGTGTTCGGCAAGACTACTGCCAGTTTCTACAGCCAGTTTCTGCTCTCTTCTGAAGAGGCTGATTTCGGGATCAATCCGCAGCTCGATTCTCTTGTATTGATACTTTATTATGAGAGTACATATGGAGATACCAATACGCTCCAACAGATCCGGGTATTTGAGTTAAGTGATGATCTGATCATGGACAGCAGTTACTATTCCAACCAATCGCTTAACACCTACGGTCTTGAATTGGCAAACATAACTTACATGCCACGGCCTCACGACAGTGTGTTGGTCTATGGAGTACCCGTTTCCCCTCATCTCAGGATAAACCTTTCAAACAAAACCAACTACCTGGGAAATAAAATTCTGTATGCACCTGATAATGTGATTTCGTCTACTACTGAATTCCTCAAGTTTATGAAGGGATTGTATGTGGAGGCGATGCCGGTTTCGTCGCGAGGTGCACTGGTTGATTTTACCCCTTCTGGCGGTCTCTCGAGGCTAATCCTCTATTTTCACAGTGAAGACAAGGGCGATTCTCTTCAATTCAGTATGCCCATTGATGACCCTGCAGCCCGGTTTAACTCGTTTAATCATTACGGTTACTTCGATGCAAGCCCCGAATTTAAACAACAACTTCTATATAACGATACAACCCTGGGATTAAACAGGCTCTATCTTCAGGCCCTTGGAGGAGTGAAGATCAAGATCAAGTTCCCTTTTATCAGGACTCTGCCGGATTCACTTGGACCTATCGCTATCAACAGTGCCGTTCTCACGTTCAAGAACCCCGAAACGGATACTATCTGGCGACCGCCACCTCAATTGACTATGTACAAGGTTGACTCTGCAGGAAAATTGGGTGGTATCATCGATGAACTGGAAGGGGTCAATTACTTTGGAGGGATCTACGACAAAGACGCCAGATCATACTGGTTCCGGCTCACTCGCCACATCCAGCGTATGTTGATCAGCGATACACTGGACAACTACGACCTCTATATCTTTGCTTCCAATCCGTTAAGCAGATCCCTTCAAGCCAACCGGGTAACACTTAACGGGACGAATCCTTTCTTCTCTCCATCTCCCGGGGATAATTTAAAGCTAAGGATCACCTATACAAAATTGCAATAGGGCTTTTAAAAACATTTTAAAACAGGCAAACGATGTGTGGAATTGTGGCATATATTGGCCCGAGAGAGGCCTATCCGATCCTGATAAAGGGATTGCAACGGCTTGAGTACCGGGGCTACGACAGTGCAGGGCTCTGCATGCTGAACAAAGATCTTAACGTGTTTAAATGCAAAGGAAAGGTTTCTGATCTGGTGGAATATGTGAAGGATAGTGATGTTTCGGGGAATATCGGCATGGCTCACACACGATGGGCCACTCACGGAGAACCCAATCAGATCAATGCCCATCCTCATTTCTCCCAGAACAAGAGCCTGGCGATCATTCATAACGGTATCATTGAGAATTATGCTGCTCTCCGCAGCGAGCTGATCAACCGGGGATACACCTTCACAAGCGATACGGATACCGAAGTCTTGATCCACCTGATTGAAGACATAAAAACTAACGAGAAAGTTTCTCTGGAAGAGGCTGTTCGGATAGCTCTGAACCAGGTGATTGGTGCCTATGCCATCGTAGTTCTGTCAAAGGCCAGTCCCGATAAAATTATTGCAGCCCGGAAAGGTAGTCCGCTGGTTGTTGGCATTGGGAAAGATGAATTTTTTGTAGCCTCTGATGCTACACCGATCATTGAATATACCGAAAATGTCGTTTTTCTCAACGACGAAGAGATCGCGATCATCAAGCGCAATGAACAGCTGAAGATCCGGACTGTCAAAAACAAAGAAAAGACACCCTATATCCAAAAGCTGGAGCTCAGTTTGAATGCTATCGAGAAGGGAGGATACGACCATTTCATGCTCAAGGAGATCTTCGAGCAGCCGCGATCGATCCGTGATAGCATGCGTGGCCGGCTTCACATTGATCAGGGCCTGGTTACCCTTGGCGGCATCAAGGATTACGAGCAGAAGCTTCTCAATGCCAAACGGATCATTATTACCGCTTGTGGGACCTCCTGGCATGCTGCATTGGTAGGCGAGTACCTTATTGAAGATCTTGCCCGGATCCCCGTAGATGTTGAGTACTCCTCGGAGTTTCGTTACCGGAATCCTATCATCAATGAAGAGGATGTGCTGATTGCCATCTCACAATCAGGTGAAACTGCTGATACCCTGGCCGCTATCGAACTGGCTAAAGGCAAAGGCGCCACAGTGCTGGGAATCTGCAATGTTGTTGGATCCTCTATTGCACGTGCCACTCATGCCGGAATTTTTACCCATGCGGGACCTGAAATCGGGGTGGCCTCAACCAAGGCATTTACAGCCCAGGTAGCCGTTCTAACCTTGCTGGCTCTGCTCCTGGCACAGAAAAAGGGAACAATCCCTACAAACCAATTCCGGCGGTTATTGGTAGAGCTCAATTCCATCCCCGAAAAAGTAGAGAGAACACTGAAACTGAACGACCTGATTAAGGACATTGCTGCAACATATCATCATGTTTCCAATTCACTTTACCTCGGACGCGGGTATAATTTCCCGGTCGCACTCGAAGGTGCATTGAAATTGAAGGAGATCTCGTATATCCATGCAGAAGGGTATCCGGCAGCGGAGATGAAACACGGGCCGATTGCACTGATCGATGAGCACATGCCTGTATTTGTTATTGCCACCCGAAGAGGATCCTATGAAAAGGTTATCAGCAATATCCAGGAGGTTAAAGCACGGAAAGGGAAGATTATCGCAATCATCAACGAAGGAGATGAGACTGTAAAGAACCTTGCCGATCATTGTATCGAGATTCCTGAGACCGAGGAGATGCTGGTCCCTTTGATTGCAACCATCCCGTTGCAGTTGTTATCCTATCACATCGCCGTAATGCGCGGCTGTAATGTAGACCAACCCCGGAATCTGGCGAAATCGGTGACAGTAGAATAAAGACACCCTACTGTAGAGACGTCGCATGCGGCGTCTCTAATGCGGCATCTCTACGGGTAATTGATCAGAGACGGCCGGCGATTTTATCCCAATCCACTAATTTCCAGAAATCGGCAATGTAATCGGGACGTGCGTTCATTTTGTCAAGGTAGTAGGCATGTTCCCAAGCATCTCTTATCTGGAAGTAGCTGCTAAGGATCTGGGCTAGTTTTTGTGCATTTTTCCTTGATCCGTTTTTCCAGATAATATGATTTATTAAAATGTGTGAATTATGTAACTTATTTTAATAATTATGATACCATTCATAGTAATCAAACGACCATCTTTGTGCGTATTTTTAGAAAAAGCATGAAGTTATATATCAAGAACATGGTTAGCAACCGCTGTAAGATGGCGGTGAAAGAGGAGCTGAAGAAACTTCGGTTCCATTTCATTGTAGTTGATTTAGGCGAAATTGAGATAATGGAAAACATTTCAGATGAGCAGCGAGAGCAACTGAGAATAGCTTTATTCAATACAGGGCTTGAATTGATGGACGATAAGAGAGCGGTATTGATTGAAAAAATAAAAAATGCAATTATCGAAATGGTTCATCATACAGATGGAATAATCAAAATAAATTTCTCCAATTATTTAAGCGAAAAATTAGATTACGATTATACCTATCTGGCAAATTTATTTTCAGAAGTTCAGGGAACAACCATCGAACAATTTATCATATCTCATAAAATAGAACGAATAAAAGAATTGATTATTTATGATGAATTAAATATTTCTGAAATTGCATGGAAAATGAACTACTGCGATGTAGCTCATTTATCCAATCAGTTTAAAAAAGTTACCGGGCTTTCCCCTTCTCATTTTAAGCAATTGAAGAATAAAAGGCGAAATCCAATAGAAGAAATTGGATTCTTACAGGTTTCTGAATCTGATGAAAAAAGATAAAATGAAAACAACAGAAATTCAAGAAATTCAATACACCAGAAGTTTAATAGAAGCTAGTTTGGATCCATTAGTTACTATCAGTGCTGAAGGAAAGATAACTGACGTCAATGAGGCCTCGATAAATGTTACGGGTATTTCCCGGAAAAATTTGATAAATACTGATTTCTCAAGTTATTTTACAGATCCGAAAAAGGCGCAAGAAGGTTATCTTCAGGTTTTTGAAAAAGGTTTTGTTGCCGATTATCCCTTAACCATAAAACATAAGAACGGGAATTTAACGGATGTATCATACAATGCTTCCGTTTATAAAGATGATAAAGGAACTGTTCTCGGCGTTTTTGCGGCAGCGCGTGATGTTACAAATCAAAAATGGGTAATAGAGTTAAGAAAAGCCAATAAAAAACTTATTTTTCAAAATAAAGAAAAAGAAAAACGTGCGGAAGAATTAATCATTGCTAACAAAGAACTTGCCTTTCAAAATGACGAGAAAGAAAAACGAGCCGCTGAGTTGGTCATCGCCAACAAAGAACTTGCCTTTCAAAATAATGAGAAAGAAAATCGTGCAGCTGAGTTAATCATTGCCAATAAAGAACTTATTTTTCAAAATGAAGAGAAAGAAAAACAAAAAATTGCAAATAAAGAACTTGAAGCATTCAGCGATAAGGTAGAATCAGCTTCTCTATATACTCTAAGTCTTATTGAAGCTAGTCTTGACCCTTTGGTTACCATCAATGCGGAAGGTAAGATCACCGATATGAATGAGGCTTTGGTAAATATTACAGGACTGACGCGTGAAGAGCTAACAGACACTGACTTTCTGGATTATTTTACTGAACCACAAAAAGCACGTGAAGTTTATCAGGAAGTATTTGCAAAAGGTTCTGTTGCCGATTCGCCACTTACACTTCGCCATAAAAATGAAAAGCTAACCGATGTATTATTCAACGGATCGGTTTACAAAGATAAAGATGGAAATGTAGGCGGAGTAGTAATTGTTGCAAGGGACGTTACTGAACAAAAAAGAATTTCAACAGAACTCACCGAAGCAATGGCATTTGCAGAGATGGCAACATTGATTGCTGAAGATGCTAAGCTGAGTGCCGAAAATGCAACACAAATTGCAGAGAATGCCTTAAAATCGAAACAACAATTTTTATCAAATATGAGTCATGAAATCCGTACCCCCATGAATGGGATTATCGGATTTACAAAAGTGCTGTTAAAAACGGATTTGTCAATAAAACAAAAAGAATATTTAAGGGCTATAAAATTGAGTGGTGATGCATTAATCGTACTCATTAACGATATTCTCGATCTGGCAAAAGTGGATTCCGGGAAAATGATATTTGAGAAAATACCATTCAAAATGGTTTCATCCTTATCAACCATTCTCCATTTGTTTGAACTCAAAACTCAGGAAAAAAATTTAAAGCTAGTACAAGAATATGACCATAGAATACCTGATGTATTAGTTGGCGACCCGATGCGTTTGCATCAAATCATTATAAATCTTGTGAGCAATTCAGTTAAGTTTACAAATAAAGGGAAAATCACAGTCAGTGTAAAATTAATAGATGAAGATGAAAAGAGAGTGAAAATTCGATTCGAAGTTTCGGATACCGGTATTGGAATCCTTGAAGATAAAATAGGGAAGATTTTTGAAAACTTTCAGCAGGCATCCAGCGGCACATCGCGTTTGTATGGAGGAACCGGACTGGGACTTGCTATTGTTAAACAATTGGTTGAAGCTCAGGATGGCAGCATTGATGTTAGCAGCAATATTAACGAAGGCTCCACATTTGGTTTCGTTTTAACTTTCTTAAAAACAAAGGCCAATGCCGAAATAGAATCAGAATTAATGAAATTGGATTCAGAAATAACTGATATCAACGTATTGGTTGTTGAAGACATTCCCCTCAATCAATTGTTGATGAGAACACTATTGGATGATTTCGGTTTTGAATGTGATATCGCTGGAAACGGAAAAATAGCCATCGAAAAAATGAAAACCAATTCTTACGATGTTATTTTAATGGACTTGCAAATGCCCGAAATGAACGGATTTGAAGCAACTGATTTTATTCGCAACAAAATGAATTCCGATATCCCCATCATTGCTTTAACGGCAGATGTTACAACTGTAGATTTGGCCAAATGCAAAAGTGTCGGGATGAACGATTATATTGCAAAACCTGTGGATGATCTATTATTGTACAGCAAAATCGTAGGACTTGTAAAAAGAAGTCCCATTGCACCCATAAAATATGCTGAAGATCCTGTAGAAGAAAATTTAAAGATCAAATGCACTCACTTAGATTATTTGATTGCCCGCACAAAAGCCAATCCAATACTAATGATGGAAATGATTTCGCTGTATCTGGAACAAACCCCACCTTTGGTTTTAGCAATGAAAAAAGGTTTGAAGAATAAAGATTGGGATATATTGTATGCAGCAGTGCATAAAATGATTCCTTCATTTTCAATAATGGGTATCAGCGTCGATTTTGAAAATATAGCTAAAAAAGTACAGGAATTTGCCAGTACCCAAAAACAATCAAAAGGAATAGATGAAATGGTTGTAAAACTCGAAAATGTTTGTGAACAAGCATGCGAAGAATTAGAAGCCGAATATAATGCAATTAAAAATTCAAACTAATGATTAAAGATAATAGAATCAAACTATTTCTTGTAGACGATGACGCTTTATTTTTAAAATCTTTGGAAATTGATTTTTTGCATAATGCCGATTTTGATATTGAAACATATGCAACAGGCGAACTTTGTGTGGCGAATTTATCAAACAATCCTGATGTAATTATTCTAGATTATCATCTTGATGGTATTACGAAAGATGCCATGGACGGAATCCAGACATTAGATGAAATCAAAGCGATTAATCCCGATATTCCTGTTGTGATGCTATCGTCTCAGGATAAGATTGATGTGGCGATAGATTGTATGCATCATCACGCGGCCGATTATGTTGTGAAAAGCGAAACTGCTTTTGTGCGCCTTCAAAAAATTATCACTGCTGTTTTGCGATTCAATAAAATGGAAAAGGAATTGAGTTGGTATATGGATCGGATGTAAGCATTAAAATGTGTGAATTACACAACTTATAAATACAATTATGCAACACATACTCCTAATGAGTTCCGTTACTTTGTTTCATCAAAAATATTCATAAACAAATAACTAAAAGATGAAACGAAAAAATGTATTTCTAATCTCAGCAGTATTAATGGTGGGATTAATGACAAGCTGTGAGAAAGACATGGATACCAAATCCTTTGACCAATTATCTAATACAGAAACAAAAGCGGCTGTCATGCCTCAACAGATTGTAAATCTTGGGCTTGCAGGTGAATTCGTTATTCTGTCAAAAACAGGAATTACTAGTGTTTATAAATCGTCTATTTTAGGAGATATTGGAACAAGTCCAATTACAGGTGCTGCTATGACATTAAGTTGTGGGGAAGTGACAGGTTCTGTATTCTCAGTTGATGCTGCAGGCCCAGCTTGCAAAATTACAAGTGCTACCAGATTAGGAATTGCCGTACTTGATATGCAAGCAGCTTACACAGACGCAGCAGGAAGATCTAATCCAGATTACTTGAATTTAGGTGCTGGAACCATTGGTAGTATAACGCTTTTACCTGGTCTTTACAAATGGTCGAGCTCTGTTAACATCCCAACAGATATCACGATTTCTGGTAACTCTACTGATATTTTTATCTTCCAGGTTGCAGGGACTCTAATTATGAGCTCTGCAGTAAGAGTTACTTTAGAAGGTGGTGTTCAGGCTAAAAATATTTTCTGGGTGGTAGCCGGTGCCGTAACTTTCGGAACGACTAGCCATTTTGAAGGAAACATATTGGGCCATACAGGCATTAACATGCAAACCGGTGCTACAATAAACGGTAGAATGTTAGCGCAAACTGCTGTAACTCTTCAAATGAATACAGTTGTAAGACCCTAATATTGTAAGTAAAATTTATCATAAAAGGCGACCCAATGGGCCGCCTTTTTTGTACTTAAGCTTTTGCTAGAGAATCTGCAATTCAAACATAACCGTCACTGTAGAATAATGCCAATTGGCAAGGGCGTCCTGCCAGGACGCCCATACAAATTAGAGACGGCCGGCGATTTTATCCCAATCCACCAATTTCCAGAAATCGGCAATGTAATCGGGACGCGCGTTCATTTTGTCAAGGTAGTAGGCATGTTCCCAAACATCACAGGTCATGATTGGCTTGAGACCATTGCGAAGCGGGTTTCCGGCGTTGCTCTCCTGGATGATTTCCAGTGAACCGTCATCTTTCCTGACCAGCCATGCCCAACCTGATCCAAACAATGTGGCTGCCGCAGTGGAGAACTTCTCCTTGAATTCAGAGATGGAGCCAAAGGATTTGTTCAATGCTTCGAACAGCTTACCTGTTGGATCTCCACCACCCTGCGGCTTCATGCAGTTCCAGTAAAAGGTGTGATTCCATACCTGGGCTCCGTTGTTGAAGAGACCTCCGGAAGCATCTCTGACAATATCTTCCAGTGATTTATTCTCGAATCCGGTTCCTTGTATCAGTTTATTCAGATTGTTCACATAGGCCTGGTGATGCTTGCCATAGTGAAATTCCAGGGTGCGTTTTGAGATATAGGGTTCCAGCGCATCCATTGCGAAAGGTAATTTCGGTAATTCATGTATCATGATATGTAATATTTAAGATTATCTTTTATAGATGCAAATATACGAAATAAATGACTATTTAGATCAAATATAAATTAATTATTTTACTTCTCCTTGAGTGTCTCTATACTTTTCAGGAAAACCGGATCGATGGAGTTGAGAAGAGGGAAGAAGCCTTCATTATCCAGAATATTGCGGCCAATATATGCTTTTAGCATCACCCTTGAACGGGCATCAGATGCTGCAAAATCACTTCCCTCACGTTTTACCCCCTGACTGTCAGCATATTGGATAAGTCCGAGAAACATTTCATCGGTCACCAGGAACTGGTTGTTGAAATCGGCAAAGCTATTGAACCGGTTTAGTTTTTTCCGGTTACGATCTGTATAATCGAAGGCCCAGCGATATAAAAGTCCTTTATTTATGAGTAAGGTATAGTATTTAAGGTTTTCATTTCTCTCCATTGGCACGAAAATATCCGGTACAATTCCACCTCCTCCATATACGATCTTGCCGCCGGGAGTGGTAAATTTCAACGAATCTGCTATCTTGATGCTGTCGGCATGTTCAAGCTCTCCATTCACGATCCTATGGTAGTAGTCGGCATAGTAATCATCTGTACCTCCATTTTCGTAAGGCTTCTGGATGCACCTGCCAGTGGGGGTGTAGTACTTCGCAACTGTCAGTCTAACAGCAGATCCATCCCGCAGGTTCAGCTGCTCCTGGACCAATCCTTTTCCGAAAGAACGTCGTCCAATGATGTTTCCGCGGTCGTTGTCCTGTATGGCGCCGGCTACGATCTCAGCAGCAGAAGCCGACCATTCATCAATCAGCACAATCAACTCTCCGGTTTTGAATAATCCGTGTCCATTGGCAAAGTACATCTCTTTCGGGTGATTTGTACCTTCCGTATAAACGATCAAATCCCTTTTTTTTAACAATTCATTTGCCACATTCACAGCAGCCTGGAGGTAACCGCCTGTGTTGCCCTGCAGGTCGATAATCAGCTTTTTCATTCCCGCTTCGATCAATTCAGCAAGAGCTATATGAAACTCGTCATAAGTAGTAGCTGAGAAGTTATTCAGCCGCATATACCCGATTCCGGGCGACACGATATAGGCGATATCCAGACTATAGGTAGGGATCACATCACGGGTGATGGTAAACTCAATCAATGCCTGGGCTCCTCTCCGGAAGACGGTAACGTCGACCATAGTTCCGGTAGGTCCTTTCAGCAGGCGCATAACATCCGTTGTGGATAGCTTTTTCCCGGCTACATCTTGGGTGTCAACCTTCACAATCCGGTCTCCAGCCTGAATCCCGACCTGTTCTGACGGTCCTCCCGGGATTGGGTTAATAACTGTAATGGTATCTCCCTCCATTCTGAATGAGACGCCAATTCCCTCAAAACTTCCAAGCAGTGGGTCGGTCACAGCATGAAACTCACTTGCAGGAATATACATGGAATGGGGATCCAGCTTTTGCATCAATCCGGTAACCGATTTCTCCACCAGGGTGGTTTTACTGATAGTATCCACGTAGTTGGCTTCAATGTATTCGATCACATTGCCCACCTTATCAGGCTTCCCTGAAAAAGATGGAACGATTCCTCCCGTGAAGTAACTGATGACCAGGCCTAGCACGATTCCTGCCGACAGCACAAGCGCCAGGATCATAGGCAAATACGTAGTTGAACGTTTGTTCTCCATTAGAATAATCTCCGATTTATTCGATTTGCGATTTTTGATTTATTTAAGGATGCCCGATCCTGGATCCTGGATCCTGGATCCTAGATCCTGAATGCTTCCTTTCATCACCCCCATCACCCCCATCACTCCCATCACCGTGTTTTTACAAACGTGTAATCAACCACAACTGCCAATAATGCACCAACGAAGTAGCTGAGCAGATCTGTCAAATCGAATGTATTCCCAAGTACAAAAGCTCCGATTGTGGTGTTCCTGATTTCATCAATCCAGGGAGCATGATAGAGCTGGGTAAGTTCATCCAGGGCTAAGATCAGACAGGTCCAGAAAAACCTGAAACTGAAGGAGCGTTTCAGGGAAAAGAGTGCAATCAAATAGTAGAGAGCAAAAGCCCACATCGCATCTCCGGCATAGTTGCCTGTGTCCTCGGGCAGAATGGTTCCGTAAATCCGGGACAGGATCCCCAGGCAGACTGCCACAACGATTAAAATCAGGTAATTGATAATCTGGCTGGTATTTTTTGCCTTCATGTGGAAAAAAATTGACACATTTGTTTAACAAAAGTACTGAAAATATGGCTACAACCCCGTTTTCCCGTTGCATCATGATTCTCCTACTGCTTGCAATCCTGCCCCTCTTCCCGAAAGCACAGGAGCAGATTCTCCCGTTTGAAAACTCACACTTCGACACCATCGAAGGGTTCTCCGTTCATTACCGGACTTGGAATGGGGATCTGGAGAAGCCGGCAGGCAAGGTGTTTTTTGTGCACGGTTTTGCCGGTTCCACAATTTGTTTCCGAAATCTCTATGATACGTTGGCATCTCTGGGGTATACTGTTGTGGCGGCAGATATCCCCGGGGCAGGATATAGCTCACGCAGCCTTGATTTCAACCAGTCGCACAGTCACAGGGCCAGGTTTTTATGGAAATTATTGGACAGGATCGACGATGAGGGACGATACGACCATAACGACCGTAACGACCGTGACGATCGTGACAATCGTGGCAATGCTGGCAATGATGGCAATGGTGGCAATGATGGCAATGGTTCCTGGATCCTGGTGGGTCACTCCATGGGTGGAGGCGCTGCTGAAGCGATGGCGATCCTTCATCCTGAACAGACGAAGGGCTTACTTCTGATTGCAGGTACTATTTTCAGGAAGACAAATAACATGAACAGGAATACGATGTTTATGATGAGGCAAAAACAGGTAAAAAATTTTATGGTCTCATATGCCGACAGGAACCTTCTCACATACAAGCGATTCTACAAATTGTTGAAAAGTGCTTACGGCCGCCTTCCTGATTCTACCGAGGTTATGAGATACCTCATCCCACTGGAAACAGAAGGTTCGGCTGAAGCATTGATCAACATCTATGTGAACAACAGAGAGAAGGAGACGTTGGATGCAAGAACCCTGACTGAAGTCCCTGTCATGGCTATCTGGGGGACGAAAGATAAGTGGGTTTCTCTTCGAACTTCGAGGATCAACTTCGGTGTATTCCCGAAATTTGAACTGGTGAAAATAAAAGGGGCGGGACACATGCCGATGGAGACTCATGTTCAGCAATTTATCCCACCCTTTCTGGAGTTTTTAACAGGGAGATAACCATGCCAGTATTACGGAAAAAAAAAGAGGCTGTTTCAAAAGTTTGTTCCTCGCAAAGACGCGGAGAAATTCGCAAAGGACGCAAAGATTATACTATTGTGTATGAATACTTTGCGATCTTAGCGCTAGCCTTGGCGACTTTGCGTGAGACTTTTTTGTTTTTGAGACAGCCCCTACACTATTAGGGTTATTTTTTTTCAGGTTCGGTTGCCGGCTTCTCTTTGTTCAGCATAAATTTAATCGGTAAGTTGAAAGAAACTCTCTCCGGTTTGCCATCCTGGGTTCCCGGAGTCCAATTCGGCATCGATTCAATAACACGTAAAGCCTCTTCGTCACATCCGCCTCCGATACCACGGAGGATCCTGGCATTGGTCACAGAGCCATCTTTTTCCACAATAAAGGTGACAAACACTCTTCCCTGGATGCCTTCAAGTTTTGCTTTATCTGGATACTTGATGTTTTTATTAAGGTAACTATACAGTTCAGCATCCCCGCCTGGGAAACCGGGCATCTTTTCCACTACCGGGAAAATGGAATCTTTTTTTGTCGTGGTGTGTTGTTTTACTTTTGTTTGCGGAGCAGCAGTATCTGATTTTTCTGTTTGTGCCTTAGTCTCTTTAGGTGTGAGGTAAATAGAAGAGGCTGATGAGAAAAAAGCAAGTGTGAGAAAAAGAGCCGGCAGGACAAAGATGAATTTCATCCTTGCAGCCTTTCTGGAGCGTGATTTTGTCATCATGATCATACGTTTTTTAATGAGTGATACATTGAAATTATTGGTAAGATTATTTATTTGTTTCCCAAGCGTTTGATCGAAAATCAATTGTTGATACTCTCTCATAGTGAAGCCAAACTTCATCACTCCCTCGTCGGCAAGAAATTCATGCAGGCTTTTCAACGATCGCTGGAGGAGCCATACAAAGGGGTTGAACCATTGGACGATAGTCAGTATTTCAATCAGGATCAGATCTATAGAATGGTATTGGCGGATATGAACTTGTTCATGTTGCAGAATAGCCTCAAGTTGTTCATCTTCGCTGAGCTCCCTCTTAATATAAATCATATTGAAAAAGGAGAAGGGTGAATATCCTTTATCTACAAAGACAAGCCGCATGCTTTCCCGTTGGGTTATTCCATTTTTATGGATGACCAGCCAGAGTTGGAGCAACTGGATCAGGAATCGGAGTGAAAAAATGACAACCCCTGTCAGGTAAACGATTCCAATTGCTTCTATCCAGCTTAGATGGCTGGCAGTAAGCGTTTCGATTTTCTCAGGTGTGATCAATACCGGCTCGAGGAAAATCATGACAGGGGTCATTGTGCCGGAGGTGAGCAACCGGAATGAAAAGAGTGGAATGATCAGCGAAAAGAGGGCCGTCAGAATCAGGTATATCCGGTTGATGGTAAAGAAGGTATCTTTACTCAGGAACAACAAGTAAACCGTATAGAGAGCTACCAGGCAAACCGACGATTGGATCAGGTATCGGAACAGTTCATTCATGGCCTTCGGATTTTTGTTTCCTGATCTCTTCACCGATAAGTTTCTGGATGGCTTCAAGCTCCTCAATAGAGAGCGACTCCTCTTTCGTAAAGAACGAAGTCAGGGATTTGTAGGAGTTTCCAAAATAGTTTGTAACCATGCTTCGGAAGTATGATTTCGTATAATCCTTCTTGGAGATGAGAGGAAAATAGACATGTGTTCGTCCGAAGGCTTTATGGTCGATAAACCCTTTCTGTTCCAGTATCCGGATGATGGTTGAAACCGTGTTGTAGGCGGGTTTTGGTTCCGGGAAACGCTCCAGCAGGTTGTGGACCACTCCTTCGCCGAGCTCCCAGAGTATCTGCATTACCTCTTCCTCGGCCCGTGTGAGTTCACGCAGCTGGTCTTTGATCATTCGTGGTGTCATAGCGATAAATTTTACCCTGCAAACATACAACTAAAAATATAGTTATACAACTAATAACTTAATTGTTTGTCGGGAAAATTGGTGGATTCATCGAAAACAGTATCTGCTGCGGGGGAGGGGTGGGGGGGGATTGTTGACCGTGTGAAAAACATAAGAGACTGTTTCAAAAGTTTGTTCCTCGCAAAGACGCGGAGAATTTCGCAAAGGACGCAAAGATTATATTATTGTGTATGAATACTTTGCGATCTTAGCGCTAGCCTTGGCGACTTTGCGTGAGACTTTTTTGTTTTTGAGACAGCCTCTTATGAAAATTTGACTACCACAGAGCGTTATTTTGCGGCATTCATGTTGTCGAGGACATCCATTACTTCACGAACTGCTTTCGCGGAGGCGTGGACAAGAGCCATCTCATCCTTATTCAGCTTCAGTTCAATGACCTCTTCAATTCCTGCTTTACCTAATTTAACCGGCACACCCAGGTAGATATCATTCACACCATATTGTCCCTGAAGCCAGGTACAGCATGGGAAGATCCGTTTCTGGTCTTTTACAATGGCTTCAACCATTTGGGCAGCAGCTACTCCTGGTGCATACCATGCAGAGGTTCCAAGCAGGTTCACGATCTCTGTCCCGCCTTTTTTCGTCCTGTCCACAATAGCATCCAGTTTTTCTTTATCAACCAGCTCAGTAACCGGGATGCCACCAACAGTGGTATACCTCGGCAGCGGAACCATCGTTGGGCCGTGTCCACCCATCAGGATAGATTGAATATCCTTTGGTGAACAATTAAGTTCGGTAGCTAAAAAGGCACCGTATCGTGCTGTATCCAGGATCCCGGCCATACCAAAGACCTTCGAAGAATCAACACCTGCTGTAAGATAGGCACAATAGGTCATCACATCGAGAGGATTGGAGACAACAATCAGGATCGTATCCGGAGAATACTTCATGATATTTTCAGTGCAGGTTTTTACAATTCCTGCATTGATGGAGATCAGGTCGTCGCGTGTCATTCCCGGTTTCCTGGGAACGCCGGCTGTAAGCACGACAACATCGGAACCCGCTGTCTTGCTATAATCATTGGTATAGCCAACTACCCGTGTATCAAACTGGTCAATGGGTGACATCTGCCACATATCCAGCGCTTTTCCCTCTGCGAGATTCTCTTTGACATCAATCAGAATCACTTCATTCACGATGTCTTTGTGCGCGATCGCATCGGCGCAGGTGGCACCAACCAGTCCTGCACCTACAACTGTTACTTTCATAGGTTTTACGTTTTTATAGTTAATTATTTCATTCCTGCTTTTTTCTTGTAGCCTTCAAGAGTGAACGACGACGGCCTTTCGATATTTAAGCCGATAGCGCGGTCCCACAGCAGGGAAGCCAATACTCCCAGAGCTCTGGAGACACCGAACATCACTGTGTAGAAAGGGGCTTCCTTGATGTTGTAGTGCATCAGCAATGAACCGGAATAGGCATCAACATTCGGCCATGGATTCTTGATCTTGCCAATGGAACCTAAAATCGGTGGAACCACTTCATAGAGATCATTCACGATCTGAACAAAGGTATCTCCCTTGGCATACTTGGCGGCAAACTCCCTCTGAGCCTCAAAGCGTGGGTCTGTTTTTCTCAGAACGGCATGTCCGTATCCGGGAATAACACGACCGGAAGCAATGGTCTTTTCACAGAAATCGTGGATTTGCTGTTTCGTTGGGGCCTCGGTTCCGAGCTCTTTAATCATAACCCTGATCCAGGCAATCACCTCCTGGTTGGCATATCCGTGAAGAGGTCCGGCCAGGCCGAGCATACCGGCTGCATAGGAGTAGAATGGATTGCTTAAAGCAGAACCAACAAGGTGAGTGGTATGAGCTGAAACATTTCCTCCTTCATGGTCGGCATGGATGGTGAGGTACAATCTGAATAATTTGTAGATCTCAGGATCATCATATCCCATCATGTGAGCCAGGTTGGCTGACCAGTCGAGGCTTGGATCGGCCGGGATATGGTTTCCATTGTGGAAATGTTTCCGGTAGATGTAAGCGGCAATCAATGGCAACTGGGCCAGAAAATTCATGACATCCTCATAGGTAGAATCCCAGTAATCTTTTTTCCCGACACCCGAGTTGTATGCTTTCACGAATTCTGATTCGGTGGCAAGCGCCAGGATACCGATTGCAAAATCGGCCATAGGTGCAGAATCAAGAGGTGTGGAGTCAAGGACCTTCTTAACATGATCGGGAAGGACAGCCCGTTTCTTCCAGTCAGCACCAAGTTCTTTAACATCCGCCATGGTAGGAAGTTCATCGAGAAGCATCAGATAGAACAATCCTTCAGGCAGTGGTTCATCATCGGCGCTTAGTTTGGGAAGCTTTTCCTGAAGCTCAGGGATGGTGTATCCACGGAACCGGATTCCCTCCTGGGGATCAAGTTTCGATGTAAGTGTAAGTAAAATCGGCAACCCCTTCATCCCACTGATCATGGATTCGATGGTGACTTTTCCGATTTCGACATCTCCATACTCTTTGAGAAGAGTTTTGACTTCGCCGGCAACAGGTCCTGCTTTTTCGGCGAATTTCTTTTTTAATGAGCTCATGATTGAATAATTTTAAAAATTAACGTTAGGTATAGGTTTAGGTTATTGGTGTCTATTTCCACTCAAAATTAGTTAATTGATTCACAAAATACAACTATTTTCCTCAGTTTTAGACTGTTAGTTAATTAACAATAAACTTTTGTTTAATAACAGGGGTTTCAACGAATCACATCGTTAAATCTAGATGTAAAAATATGAATTAAATCTCACTTTCGCAAGGTGCTGTTAAAAGTTTATCACGAACAATGAATACAATAACTCTTGTATCTTTGCGAAGATTCAGAAGATGACATCGTTGGAAACTTCAACTACAGAAAATATTCATTTTGAAATCAGGACAAAAGCACAATTCGAGTTGCTTTTCAACACATGGTACAGCAAGCTTTGTTCCTATGCAAACGGATTTCTTAAGGACATTGACGCCTCGGAAGAGATTGTTCAGGAGGTGATGCTTAAGATCTGGATCAACCGTGAGAAGCTGGAGATCACCTCTTCTATTCAGGGCTATCTGTTTCGTGCTGTTCGTAACGGGTCTCTTAACCTGTTGAAGCATGTCAACATCAGGGAGGAGTATAAAACCTTTAAGGAGAGGGAAGATTCCACACTGCAGCGATCCCATGAGGAGGAGATGATGGTGTCGGAGCTGGAGGTAAAAATCAGGAAAGCGATAGATAGCTTGCCGGTAGAACGCCGCCGGGTATTCATTATGAGCCGGTACGACGGAATGACCTATCGTGAAATTGCGGAAAATCTGGGCATCTCGGTTAAGACAGTTGAAAACCAGATGAGTAAGGCATTGAAGTTTTTACGGGAAGAGCTGGCTGAATACCTCCCTTTCCTGTTGTTACTGTTTAATATTATGGAAAACTGATCCCTCAGGTAGGGGTTTTCCTGTTGTGAGTTGTCATTGGAATACAAAGGGATGAACCAAAACAATCATATTGATCAACATCTACTTTTACAATACCTACTCGGGAAGAGCAATACAGAGGAAAAGAGGGAGATAGAGGAGTGGTTGCATAAAAGTGAAGCCAACCGGAAGCAACTGGAGAGGCTGGAGGTTCTTTGGCTGGAGACAGGCAAACTTGATCCACCACCCGTTGTGGTTGATACGGCTGCTGCATGGCAACGTATCTCAGCAAAGATTGATGAAGTTGATAAGGAATCCGGCAGTAGAGCAACCGGCAGGGTTATCCGGATGCAAACCTTCGGTTGGATTGCAGGGATTGCTGCTACAGCACTCATCGTTTTTGGATTCTGGTGGTTCGGGATATTTTCTCCGGAGGAAAAACTTCTGCTAATGGCCAGTATTGAAGATGTGATAACAGATACACTCCCCGACGGCACAGTGGTGACTCTCAATAAAAACTCCAGTCTCGTCTACCCGGAAGCTTTTGAACCCGGGACACGGAACGTAACCCTCATGGGAGAGGCTTTTTTTGAGGTGAATCCCAACCCCGGTAAGCCATTTATCATTCAGGCAGGCCAGGCAGGAGTGCAGGTACTGGGCACATCCTTCGATGTTCGTGCCTATCCGGATCAGGACCTGGAGGTGATTGTCAGCACGGGCAGGGTACTTATGTTTCATTGTAATCCGCAAACAGGAGATTCAGCTTCAGTCATACTCACAGAAGGGATGAAGGGCCTTCTTTCTGTCGGATCGGAGAAGCCCGAGGTTGATCTCCTGCATAACCCGGATGAGCTGTTCTGGCTGAACCAGACACTGGAGTTCCGGCAAACAAACCTGTCCGAGGTCATCACCCTTCTCAGTAAATGTTATCATGTGGAGATACGCCTTTCGAACGAAGAGATATCTTCCTGCAGGCTTACAGCCTCTTTTTCAGCAGAACCAATTGAACTGATCCTGCAGGTGATTGCCGACACTTTTTATCTTGAACTTGAGCAAAGCAACGGAACCTATCTATTAACAGGGAATGACTGCGGTGAAGCTAACAGGTAAATGGACAGGCCTCATGCTGATGCTTGGAGTTTTTGCACTCCCTGCCTTTGGCCAGAAGAGCCATCTCTCCAAACGGATCACCCTCTCATATTCCTCCGTACCCCTGTATGAAGCGCTTGAAGAGATATCCAGGGTTGGACGATTCAGCTTCTCATACAATGCTGACCTGATTAACGGCGACAGCCTGGTCTCAGTCGAGGTTGAAGATGCCAGGGTAGAAGCTGTTCTGGAAGAGTTACTTGGCGAAAACATCCGCAACAAAGAGGTTGGAAATCATGTCATCCTGATGCAGTATGTGACCAGGGAGCAGAGAAGGGATTCCAGACAGAAAACCGAATGCCTTATCGACGGATATGTACAGGATGGCCGAACAGGTCACAAACTCAGTGATGCTACGATATATGAAGTTTCGAGACGTAAATCAGTATTGAGTGACTCCAGGGGCCACTATTCTTTTCCACTGCCTGTCGGGATGGAAATACAGGGACTCTATTTTGCCAAAGCGGGTTATGCGGATACCGTGATCTTTATCAGACCGGTTAAGGATTATTCACTGAGTGTTCCGTTAAAACCCCTTTACGGAAATATTCTTCGCGTATCAACACAGCCTGCCGAGCTTACGGTGAACCGTATCGACAGCATGGCGCTTGTGGGTTTGCTGGTGCCCCGCAAGGCCCTCATCACCTCTGAAAATCTCCAGGTATACGGAACACGCGGATTCCAGATATCCCTGATCCCATATGTGGGGACCAACTGGATGAACAAAGGTTCATACACCAGTGCGATCTCCTTTAACCTGCTGGCAGGCTATTCCGGCGGGGTGAACGGATTTGAACTGGGGGGGCTGGTCAATATTGTACGCAGGGATGTCAAAGGTCTTCAGATTGGCGGACTGGCGAATATCGTGGGAAGAGGTACATCGGGAGTTCAGGTAGGTGGCTTATTCAATGTCAACCTGGGGCATTTCAAAGGCCTCCAACTTTCCGGCCTGATGAATTTTCAACGCGATACACTCACCGGCACGCAGATAGGCGGATTGTGCAACTACCTAGAAGGCAAAATGCAAGGAGTTCAGGTTGGAGGTTTAACGAACATTACAACCGGACATGTTGACGGCTGGCAGGTTAGCGGACTTGCCAACATAGCGTTCCTGGATGTAAGCCAGACCCAGATTGGGGGTCTCTTCAACTATGGCAGGCATGTATACGGTCTCCAGCTTGGCGGGTTGGTCAACATCGCCAACGGAAATGTGAACGGGCTGCAGATTGGCGGTCTTTTCAACTATGCCAAATCGGTGGTTGGTCTTCAACTGGGTGCGATCAACGTCTCAAAAACGATCGAATCGGGAATTCCGGTCGGTTTCTTCAGCTATGTGCACAATGGAGGGTTGCACAGGTTTGAACTCTATGCTGATGAAGTTTTTTACGGAAATGTGGCTTTTAAATCGGGGACAAAGCGGTTTTACAACATTTTCCAGGTTGGGATAGGGACATCCTGGATGGTGAATGCCATGTATGGGATCGGTACATCCTTCGCCTTCGGACCAAAATGGTCGCTTGATCTCAATATCATATCCGGACTGGTCTTCTCCACCACCCCCAGCCTGGCTCTGCACGGGACCCTCACCAAATTCCTCCCTGCACTTGAATACCGCTTTGGGAAGCATCTCGCCGTTTTCGGAGGTCCAACCTATAATTTATATGCCTTCGACGACACCCGCACCTTCAAACCCAATGGCATCGCACCCTATACCTTCTTCGACCAGGTGAAGGGGTATCAGAGGTTGCAGATGTGGATTGGGGGGACGGTGGGTCTTCGTTTCTAAAGACGTTCTTGCCGAAAAGACTTTTACCGCTAAGACGCTAAGGCGCGAAGGGCGCGAAGGGCGCTAAGGGCGCTAATAGTTGTTGGCGTATCGTTTTATTCCTTCTTTGATCAAAGAGACGTTGAAATTAATCAGGAATCCTAAAGGTCTTTTTGCCAGTTTTAAATAGGAAATAATTTGAGCAGAATGAACAGGAATAAGAAACTCGACAGATTTCACTTCAATAATAATGGTATTTTCCACCAGAATATCAATTCGAAAATCTTTATTAAGGGATTTTCCAAAGTAAAAAAGCGGGAGAAAAACCTCTTGAATTACACGAATGTTCCTGTTTCTCAATTCTTCAACCAAACAGTACTGGTAAACAGACTCCAGTAATCCCGGGCCTAGTTCTTTATGAACCCTGTAAGCGGAATCGACGATTTGTTTACATGTTGCTTCAATAAATACTTTTTCCATGATGATAAAATTGTAAAAATGGTTTTAGCGTACTTAGCGCCTTAGCGCCTTCGCGGTTTAAGTCTTCTCCCATTAATCCGGAAAAAGCATAAAAAGTAATACATCCTCTGAATTTTTTTTGCATCACGATAGGGGTACCCTTTTCTTTGGTTGTCATCAGAGTGTAGAACAACTAAACCAATTATATAACCTGGTTAAAAACTTAAGAGCTAAGTAACATGAAAAGAATACCAATAGTAACAACCATTATCCCCCTAGTAAGTTTCCTCCTGTTGAGCATGTCGATCACGGCACAGGAGTTGCAGAACGACCAGTCCCAGGAGGAGGGCCAGAATCAGGAACAAGCATCAAGCGATTCAACTAAGGACAAAACAAGGGCATTCCAGCTCAGTTTTGTAACACCTCTCGGAACCAACGGACTCAACTCCTGGAATACCACAAACAAATTTTCACTCAACATCCTTACCGGTTATGCAGGAGGCTTAGATGGCGCTGAATTTACCGGTCTTGTAAGTGTCCTGAAGAGTGATATGCGCGGCGCCCAGTTTGCCGGGCTCGGCCATGTTGTTTTGGGAGAGACCAAAGGCGCCCAGTTTTCGGGGCTGTTCAATGTTGGATTAAAATCAGCCCATGCATGGCAGTTTGCCGGGTTCATCAACCTGGTGACGAAAGAGACCAAGGGACTGCAATGTGCAGGCTTTACCAATATTGTGACCGATTCACTCTCCGGTGTACAGATTTCCGGCCTTTTCAATTTTGCACGGAAACTGAATGGGGTTCAGATAGCTCCTTTCAACTATGTTGACTCTCTTGAAAAAGGGGTCCCCATTGGTGTCCTCAGTTTTGTCAAGAATGGCTACATCGGAGTGGAATTCTCTGCAACAGAAACCATGTACGGTGTATTCAGCTTCAAGACAGGTGTAAAGAAATTCTACAACATTTTATCTGTCGGAGCTGCATACAGAGACAACATGATCGTGTGGGGGTGGGGGTACGGACTTGGAGGAATGATGACTCTTGCTCCAAAATGGGACCTCGCAATCGAAGGGATGTGTTACCAGATGAATGAAGGGGAGTGGTTCACCAACCGACTTAATTTGCTGAACAAACTCAATCTAACCGCATCCTGGAAACTTTCTGACCACGTCGCACTGTTTGGCGGGCTTTCATGGAATGTTACGGTATCAGATATTACGGATGAATATGGTGATCCTGTAACACCACACATTGCTCCCTGGTCTGTATATGATGAGACCAATGGTAATATCAATATTAAAATGTATCCCGGAATCACCGCCGGAATAAGACTTTAGCATCCTTTGCGTCTTCGCGTCTTTGCGGTTAAGATCTTTACCGCTAAGGCGCTAAGGCACTAAGATCACAAAGAGGACCAACTATAAATCAATAATCAGAAAATGAAAACAATGAAAACAAAATCAATGATGATGGCCTTTGTGGCCCTCTTTATCGGAATCAGCTTCTCTTCCTGCGAAAGGATTAAGGGAAAAGGTGATACAGTAACTGAAGCAAGAGGCCTTTCGGGTTATTCCGGAATCGGACTTTCGATGTCGGCTTCAGTCTTTTTTATCAGTGGACCCGACTATTCACTCGAAATTCAGGGTCAGCAGAATGTGTTGGATAGGATCATTACACAAGTTGAAGGCAACAAGCTGGTCATCAAATTGAAAAAGGGAATTAACCTGGGTCCACATGATCCCATCCGGGTATACATTACTGCACCGGGAGTTAATACCCTTGACATCAGTGGATCGGGCGACATCTATGTGGATGATCCCTGGATCGGTAGTGATCTCTCAACCAACATCAGCGGAAGCGGGAGTATCACGGTTTCAATGATTGAGGCCGACAGGTTTAATGCCAACATCAGCGGATCAGGAAACATCAAGGTTCTTGGCGGTACTTCAGGCAGAGAAGAGCTGAAAATCAGCGGCAGTGGAAATATTGAGACACATCATGTTGAGGCAGATGATGTCTACACCATTACAAGCGGATCGGGTGATACCTATGTTCAGGCATTGAATCTCCTGGAAGTGACTATCTCAGGCAGTGGAAACATATATTACCTCGGAAATCCGATCATCAATACACACATCTCCGGTAGCGGAAATATCCGGAGGTTATAACATGAAAATTAACAGATCCGTACCGGTTTGAGTTGCAATTCATGACAAAAAAGAAAGGTAGAGCATAGAAAACACGTTTACTCCGGCATCTCGAAACAATTGATTTGTTCCCAGATGAAAGCAACACCGATCATTAAGTAGCAACTAAAACCAACGTGTCATGAAAACAGCAATCAGCATCTTTTTATTCTGGACGTTTTTGTTCGGATACCCAGCGGAACCGGAGAAGCGATCTCCTGAGAATACAACAAACAAAAGCACTTCCGATTATGAGTTGGTTAAACAGGAGAACAACATCAACATCTATACCCGATGGCTTCCGGTCGACGGGAAGCGGTCGGCACGGCAGGTGAAAGTTACTTTTGCGGTAGATGCACCGGCCAGTGAAACCCTCTCAGTACTCCTCGACGATGCCTCTTTTACCTCCTGGATGAAGGGGACAAGCGATTACCACCGGGTGCATACCGTTGATTCGGGGAATTGGTACTCCTATATCCAGTTTTCTATCCCATGGCCACTGAATGACCAGGATTGCATCATTCACTATGAGTTGAGAAAACAATCCGATACCTATACCGAGATTTTCCTGAACGGAGAGCCTGAGTACCTATCAGCCATTGATGGTGTAACCCGGATCTCCCATATGGAGGGAACCTGGAAACTGGTTTCCGCAGTAGCTGACAGAACACTGGTAGAGTATGTGATCTTCTCCCGACAGCCCTCCTCTTTCCCAAGATGGATCACCGATCCGATCATCCAGAATAATATGATCAAGACCATGACTGCGTTCAGGGAACAGGTTAGACAGGTTGGACAGGTTG